>MUGC01000002.1 GCA_002900535.1 Thermoplasmata archaeon M9B1D
GCTGCAACTACTGTTATATTTGAAATAATTGGGCCTTTATCTGCAAGGTTTGCAATTATAAGGGCAGGTGAAGCAAGGACTAAGTAAAGTTATAAAAATAAAAGAAGAATTGATGGTGAATATGAAAAACAAAGAAGAAAGATTGATATCCGAGTTCTATGAGTTAAAAGTTAATCAATTAATGAATAATAAAATGTGGGATCTTCCACTGATTCAGAAAGATGAGCCCATTAGTTATGCTCTTTCTATTCTTGATGGTAAATCCCATGTTTGGGTTGTTAATGAATTAAAAGAAAAAGAACTTGTTGGTGTTATAACTCGTCATGATGTTCTTCAGATTCTTGCTCCTCCTCGTACACATTATTCTATGTTTACTTTTCCAAAATCTTATTTTCATGGAACTAAAGGTAAAATTGAAGATATTATGACAAAAGAGCCTATCACCTGTATACCTGATGATAAAATTGTTGATGTTTTGCAAAAAATGGTTCGCCATGGTATAAGGAGAGTAGCAGTTGTGGTAGATAGTAAACTGGTAGGAGAAATAACTCTTCGTCATCTGATCTGTAAATACTATAAAGCTAGTCAGTATCATCCGATAGTAGATGATGATTCAAAATAATCCTAAGATGTTTTTTTACCAGCTAGTTCCTCCATCAAATCTATCTGGATTTCTTGTATTTCCAATAGTCTTTGCCATTGATTCATAAGTAGATGATCCATTTTTTCATGTAAATGTCTTATTTCTAATTCTGCTTTCAGATTTACTCGATAATCATGTTCTGATCTAAGCTGGTCTTTTGCTTCTTCACGGTTTTGACTCATTAAAATAATAGGTGCTTGAATGGCTGCTACACATGAAAGTACTAAATTTAGTAGTATAAATGGATATGGATCAAATGGTTTCCATAAAAGTATTACTGAGTTTAATACGATCCATATAATGAGGATTATTGCAAACCCGATAATAAACCTCCAGCTTCCTGCACCTACAGCCATTTTATCCGCAAGTTTTTCCCCAAACGTTAATTTCTGATCAAATTCCTCGTTTATGTTTTTAGATAATATTTCGTGTTCTTCTAGGCTTTTCATTACTTGATTTTCTAAATTTGAGAGTTCTCCTTTTTCTGTTTCAAGAACATTTTTTACATGCAGTGCTCTAAAATGGTTTAGATCTGAAAGGCAAATGTAACCATCGTTAATCCAATCAGGGTAGGTTTTTTTTATTGTATCTGAAACTGGTTGACTTACCAGTTCAGCAGGTATAACCTCAGATGGTTTCTTTTGTTTTTTACAAATCTGACAAATCAATGTTTTTTCAGAACGTTTTTTCATAGGTTTAATCCTCATATTCTTGTTTTTCTATGATTTGTAAATATTTTTCATGTATCATTTTTTTATCAAAATCATAAAATTCCTGTAACATTTTTTGTTGTTCTTTTTCTGTTAAATAATCCATACTGGGATAGAAGAATTCTTTGTCTTCTATTTCAATATGAATGGGATAAAGTGTTACTAGTTTTTCCAGATCATTTGTTATTTCTTTTATTGAACTAGTTTTCCCCTGGATATAATTACTGTTTTGATTTGAGAGATCTGTTACTATTTTTCTCGCATGTTGATGATCTTGTTCTAATCGTTTAATAATGTTTTTTAAATAATTAGTTATTTTTTTCTTTTTAAGATCTCTAAAAAGTATGTCTTCTTCTTTTCCATGATGTGTTCTATCAGCATATGTTCTAAAAAAATCAACACTTTTTTGGATAAAATCAGAGTTAACTTTTTTGGTTTTTTTAATATTGTCTAACTCTTTTTCTAAAAGTTGGATTAATCTTTCTATAAGTCTATGTTCCCTCATTAAAAGTCCTATAGGCTTCATACATTGCTTCCTTTTTTATAATTATTAGGGGATGGGAAGAACACCGAAAAATAATTTTTCTTCATCTGGGAATCTAGGATTCCGATTTGGCCAAGAAAATCTATTTTTTTGGGCCCCTAACCCTTTTTGTTATATATTTTCAATTATTGGTTTTTTATATAAGAATGACTAAAAATTGATTGGAAAATAAATCAAATATAATTAAAAAACCTATTTCTAATTAATTATATGTTTCCTTAATAAATCCAGAAGAGTTATTTCATCCTCTGTTAGATATCGCACTCTTATTTTATTTTCTCGTTCAAATAACATAATATCATCCTTATTAGTTTTAATTTTATGTGTGTTGATAAGATTGACTTAAAAATAGTTAAAAAATATCTAAACCATCATTAAATTTTTTTAAATTTAGTTAATACTTTTTTTAAACTATTAATACTAATAAAGGGGTTTTATGTTATTAAAATTGTGAGTTAAGGGGTATTTGCTTATGGATGATTCGTTAAAGAATTGGTCTCTTCCTGATGATGCAAAAAAAATTTTACGTGAGCGTTTTAAACAGTTAAAAGAAAAAGTATTACTTGAAGTTTTTACAAAAGATGGTGTGAATGACCAGTTTAATAATTTGATTACGCTTTTTGCCAAAGAACTTTCGAAGCTTTCTGATAAGATTATTGTGGATTTACATAAGGTTGGTGACGAATTTTCTAAGAAGTATGTTGTTACTCGTTCTCCTACTGTATTGTTTAACCCTGAAAAGTATAGTATCAGGTATACTGGCGCCCCTTTTGGTGAAGAGAGCCGTTCTTTTATTGATGCAATTATTATGATTTCTAATCGGAAGAGTTTTCTTTCTAAGGAATCTAAAAAGATGCTTTCCAAGTTGAAGGAATCTAGGGATGTTAAGGTTTTTGTAACACTTAGTTGTCCTTATTGCCCTGGTCAAGTGTTGAATGCTTTTAAGGCAGCAATTGAGCGTCCTGATCTTGTTTCTGCTGAAGCAGTTGATTCAATGGAGAATACTGATCTTGCTCAGAAGTATAATGTTGGTGCTGTGCCTCATACGATTATTAATGATCAAAGTATTAGTCATGGTTTTGAGCCTGAGCAACGATTTATTGCTGAACTTCTCACGTTGAAACCTGCTGAGGATCTTGTTGGAGAGATACAAGCTGGTGGTGAGCATGTTCATGTTGATGTTATTATAGTTGGTGGTGGTCCTGCTGGTCTTACTGCTGGTATTTATGCTGCTCGTAGTGGTCTTAAGACTGTTATTCTTGAAAAAGCGATGGTTGGAGGTCAGGTTTCTATTACTCCTATGGTTGAGAACTGGCCTGGTTTTCGCAGTATTCCTGGTAAACAGTTGATGGATATGATTAATGCACAGGTTCGGGATTATGTTCCAGTTTTAGAAGGTCAAGAAGTTGATGAGATCAAGATTGGTAAACATGTTGAAGCTGTTGCTTCCGGTGGTCATTTTGTTGGTCAAGCTTTAATTCTGGCAACTGGTACTTCTCATCGTCATCTTGGTGTTGCTGGTGAGGAAAAATTGTATGGTCATGGTGTTAGTTATTGTGCAACATGTGATGGTTATTTTTATAAAAATAAACCTGTGGTAGTAGTTGGTGGCGGTAATACTGCAATGACTGATGCATTGTATTTGAAGAACCTTGGTGCAAAGGTTACGATTATTGTTCGCGGGTCTGAGTTTAAAGGTGATAAAACCTTGAAAAACTCTGTTGAGCGTGAGAAGATTCCTGTATTGTGGAATACCGAGATTGTTAAGATATTGGGCGATAAACAGGTAACTGGTGTTAATATTAACGATAGGAAGAATGGTAAAGAGAAAAAGTTGAAAGCTGAGGCAGTTTTTGTTGCCATTGGTGAGATTCCTAATAATCAGCTTGCTAGTGAGATTGGTTTGAAACTTGATGAATATGGTTATGTTATAATTGATCGATATGGACGTACTAATATTCCTCGAGTATATGGTGCAGGTGACATAACTGGTGGTGTTCGTCAGATTGTGACAGCAGTAGGTGAGGGTGCATCTGCCGCATCATCTGCTTTTGAAGATATTTCTCATCCTTATTGGCTTCCAAATAAAAATTAATCGTTGATCTGAAACTATACTATTATTATTTATAGCATAATCTTACTATCTATTATTCTTATGAAGATTAGAAGCGTCTCCTTTGATACATCATTTTTACTTAAAGATAATATTTTTGTTGATGCTGTTATTAATAAACTTGCCCATGATTATATTCCCTGTTTTATCACTTCAACTGTTGTTTCTGAACTAGAACAACTTAAAGTCTTTGGTCGTATAACCAAGAATGATTACAAAAAAGCAAGTAAAAGATGGAAACATACTCATGCCACAGTTATTGATTTTAAAAACCGATTGTTATCTGATGCTTTTGGTAAAGCTTGTATGATGTCTATGGAGAAGCATCATGGTGTAAAACCCAAGGATATTGTAAATGATTGTAATATTTTGGTTTCAACGTTAAAAAACGGTGTTGATATATTTCTTTCTGAGGATTTTCATTTCACATCTAGAGTCACTAAAGAAGTTGTTGATGAATTATCTCATGCAGCTTGTACTGAGTATCATATGATGTGTGATACTCATCTGTATAGTGTTAATGCAAAGACTTTTTTAGATGCGTATCAAAATGGTAATATTAATCTAGAGATAGTTGAAGCAAGATTGCAAAGTGTTCGAAAAAAAGATAAACGATTACATCCCTTTGATTAGTATGCAATGATTAGATATTAGAAGCAAATTAATGAAACTATTATTTTACTTCACCAACTACTATTTCAACTGGTAAACCCCACATTGAAATAAGAGAAGAATAAACTGTTTTAAACCCTATATCATTTAATGCTTCTTCAGCAAAAATAGGTCTACAATCAAGCATTCTGGGAAATACACCATGCAACCATTCATACATTCTAACCATCACATTAATATTTTTCTTAGACAATGAAACAATAACAATCCGTCCACCTTTTTTAAGAACACGAAAACACTCAGATAATACTTTTGGGATATCAGGTGTATCAAAAAGCTCTAAAGTAAAACTCATAAAAATTTTATCAAAAAAATTATCCTTAAAAGAAAGACTAACAGCATCTTTATTTAACAATTCAACACGTTCAAGCAAACCTTGTTTCTTAAGTTTCATCCTTGTAACATCAAGCATTCCCTCTGAGATATCAACACCATAAACCTTACCAGAATCACCAACAAGTTTTGCAAACTCAATAACGCTTTTACCTGTCCCAACACCTATTTCAAGAACAACATCACCTTTTTTAACTGAAAGCCTTTCCAAACCCATCTGTATATATTTTTTTTCAAAAAAACCCTCGGAAAAATCATACAAACGACTAATCTGACTATAAAACAATTGTGCATCATTTTTAGAGCGAGTAACGCGACTAATACGATTTTTATAATGCATTTTATCACAGCAAATATTAAAATCTAGCAATTTCTAGATTTTCATTTTTTTAAATGCATAGGTACCAATTAGGATCATAACAATAGAAAATAGGCAGATGACTCCAAAGTCAAGTGTGATGTTAAACTGAGAAAAACCTAGTAGAGCTCCTCTGACTCCATCGACAGCATAGCTGACTGGGTTAACAAAGATGAATGGAGCAAGCCATGCTGGAAGATTACTTATTGGAAAAAGTGCTCCGGATAGGAAGAACATGGGAAAAATCAGGAAGCTAATGATAAGTTGAAAACCCTCTGGGCTTTCCATTTGTGAACCAATAATCAAACCGATGCTGACTAATCCAATTGTAGTAACAAGTAAAAATATGAGTGAAATAGCAACGGAAAGAACGTTCAAATTCAGTCCAGGCATAAGGCCTATGTTTATAAAAACAAATCCGATTAAGAACAAGATTAGAATTTGCAATAGTGTATCAGTTGATCCTCCAAAGATTTTTCCAACAAAGAGAGAAGTTCTTCTCATAGGTGCAACAAGGACTTCTTTCATGAAATCTATTTTTTTATCCCATACAATGTAAACACCGAAGAAAATAGATGAAAACAAAGCTGTCTGTAATAGAATACCCGGGTAAATGAATGTTTGATAATTAATACCACCAAAGGACACTGCAGATCCAAGTCCTCCTCCGATAATGAGCAACCAAAGAAGGGGATTAATAATTGAGGAAATAACCCTGGATCGCTCTCGTAAAAATACTTTCATTTCTCGGTACCATAGAGCATAGATGCCTTTTAATTCACTCATCGTTTTGTCCCTCCTTGTATATTTGCATGCATTGCTTTATCTGCCCAGCTTCCTTCTGGTGCAGATTCTCGAATTTTTCGTCCAGTGTAATGTAAAAACACATCATCTAATGTTGGTGAATGAATCTCAACTGAGTCTACTTTTCCAACAAAGTTCAACAATTCTTGCAAATGTTTGTTTGCATTTTCAATAGTCAAACAAATCTCATCATTGCAACTACTAATTTTTTTAACATAAGATAATTTTTTTAATTTACTAATATTGAGTTTGGTTGATTTCAAACGAACAATGTCTCCGCCTAGATTTTTCTTTAATTTTTTTGGAGAACCTAAGATTACAATTTTTCCTTGATCTATTATTGCTAAGCGATCGCAGAGTTTGTCAGCTTCATCCATGTAATGAGTCGTTATAATAATTGTAATGTTTTTTTCTCTTGCTAGTTTTTGTATATATTCCCAGATTGTTCCTCTTGTTTGTGGATCTAATCCAAGAGTTGGTTCATCAAGAAATAAAACTTTTGGGTGATGCATGAGGCCTCTAGCAAGTTCGAGACGTCTTCGCATCCCACCTGAGTATTTTTTTACTCTATCATTTTGTCTATTTGTGAGATCAACGAGATCAAGAACTTCTTTTATTCGTTTTTCTCTTATTATATCTGGCATGTCGTAGAGCCAACCGTGGAGTTTGAGGTTTTCATATCCAGTAAGAATCTCATCAGAGCTTGGGTCTTGAAAGACTATCCCTATGGATTTTCGAACGTTATGAGGTTGTGTGTGAATATCATAATTATTAATTGTTGCTGTTCCTGATGTTGATTGTATAAGAGTTGTTAACATAAGAAGTGTCGTAGTTTTTCCAGCCCCATTCGGTCCAAGTAGCCCAAATATTTCTCCCTCCTTAATTTGAAGATTTAGAGCATCAACTGCAGCTAATTTATTAAATTTCTTTGTTAATTCTTTTATTTCAATTATAGCCATTAAACTTTAACACCTCTTTAATCAAATCTATTCGTTGATAAATCGAAATGCTGAGAGACTAGCAATACAACCTTGCCCTGCAGCGATAAGAACTTGTTTCTCTGGTATGTTAGTTACATCACCTGCAGCAAAAAGTCCAGATATACTGGTTTCGCAATTTTCATTAACAATGATTTCGTGTTTAAAGTTTGTTTTTAAATTTTTTCTACCAGATTTAACATCTGGAATTACTGGTTCTGAGCCAATTTCAATAAATAAACCATCAATAGCTAAAACCTCTTCTTTGCCATTCTTATTTTTTATTTTAATATTTTTTAAAACCATATCGCCATTGATTCCTTTGACATAGGAATTATATATGATACTTACTTTTTCTGAGTTTTTCACTTTTTTTACCAAATCAATATCGCCGCTAAACTTGTCTGAATTATTTATCAAAAAAATTTTTTTAGCAATTGAAAGCAACTGAATAACAGCGTAAAGGGCAGCAGATCCACCACCGACGACACCTACAATTTTATCTTTAAAAAATGGTGCATCACATGTTGCACAATAAGTAACACCTCTGCCTAAAAATTCAGATTCACCAACAACACCCAACTTTTTAGGCTCCCTACCCGTAGCAATAATAACGCTTTTAGTAAAAAACGAATCATTCCTTAAACTTACTTTAAATTCATTACTATTTTTTTTAATGAAATCCACCTGAACACCGGATTTCACCTGAAGATCAAAACTTTTCTGATGCTCTTCAAATTTTTTAACTAGTTCATTTGCAGAAATAAATTGATATCCAGAATAGTTTTTAACATTAAGAGAAATTGAAGCTTGTCCACCGATATCCTTAGTGAGCGTCAATGTTTTCAAATTTTTTCTTGAAGCATATACTGACGCTGCTATACCTGCAGGGCCAGCTCCAACAATTATCACATCGTATTTATTTAGTATAATCTATCAGTCCTCACATTATTTTACATTTGGTTCTCTCTCATCTTAATAGCATGCAATACGTCCGACCAAGATACAATACCTAGAATTTCACTATTATTTTGAACAATTAACCTATCATTATGATTTTTAGCCATTGTCTTAAAAGCATTAATAGCATCGTCTTCAGGTGAAATAGAAAGAAAATTCTTATGCATAACATCTTTAATTAAAATGCTATCCTGCTTATCCTTTCCGATACCTCGGATATCCAAAACAGATACTGTACCAACAATTTTATCATTTTCAATAACAGGATAACCAAGATGTTTATGAGCAAACATATAATCAGAAAGCTTCCGTAAACTCATATCCGGTGAAACAGATTCAACATTGGGGGTCATAATATCTTTAACTTTTACATTTTCTAAAGCAAGAGATACACCAAGAGCCTGCTGTTCCTGAGATGCACCAAAATAAATAAAAATAGCTATAAAAGTCAACCATAGGTTATAAAAAATCCCGAAAACAGCCATAAAAATAGCAATACCCTTACCAAAACCAGATGCTAATTTTGTAGCTTTACCATAGTCCATATGCATAGCAAGACCTGCTCTTAGAACCCTTCCTCCATCAATAGGGAATGCTGGAATTAGATTAAAACCAGCGAGTAACAAGTTATAAAACGCAAGAGTACCAAAAGAAATAGATACAATCTGTAAAGACAAAGAACCACTCAACTGATTAATAAAAGTATAAACAAGATAAAAAACAATACCCATAATAGTACTGACTGCAGGTCCAACAATAGCTATGCTCATCTCCTGCCTTGGATTACGTGGGATTTCCTCAGTTTGAGAAACACCTCCAAAAATAAAAAGCGTTATACCATTAATTTTATATCCAAACTTTTGAGTAACATAAGAATGACCTAGCTCATGAAGTAACACACATATAAAAAGGAAAACAGCAACAATAACTCCTAATAAAAATTTAACACTAAGAGATAAGTTAAAACCACCGAAACCAATAACAAAGCCAAAAATAGAAAAGCTTTCAGCAGCAAAAGCCCAAGCAAATAAAGCAAGAATAATAATAAATGAAAAATGAACCTTTATAGGAATACCGATTATTTTTCCAATCTGAAAACTTGCTTTCATAATGTTATATAAAATAATTTATACTTAAAACGATGACTTAAAAATGTTTGAAATATAAATAAAAAATGATTAAAAAATTTTTGAAAACTTATAAAATAAAAAAAAGATTTATAGGAGATGCAAATGTATTATTTATCTAATTTGCTAATTTTTATTGAATGTAATTACAATATGAAGATATAGAAAAACAACAAGTGGATATATCAAATAGAAATGAATTAAAGATGCAGTTGGTTTTAATAGTAGCCCAAAGGTTAATTGTTCAATTATTCTATAACTAGTGATTCCAAAACCTGTGATAATATAAAGAATAATTATTATCAAAAGACCATAATGAATGATTTTTCTAATGTTTTTATTAATCAAAGTAACTTTTATCTAGATCACCATCGTTTGAATACCCTCTGCTCTCCCAAAACCCTCTATAATTAATGTTATCAGATAATTCTATTTCTGATACCCATTTTATCCATTTGTAACCCCATTTGCCTTCTGCAACTAACTGAAATGGAAATCCTCTTTCAGGTGGCATTGTAACATTGTTCATCTTATATGCAAGCATTATATTATTATCAATTATGTATTCTACTGGAAATGATGTCGTGAATCCATCAACTGCATGAAAAATTATTGTATTTGCATCTTCAGAAATATTTGCAACATCTAACAAATCGTTTATACGAATTCCTTCCCAGAGTAGTTTTACGTCCCATCCTTCCACACAATATAGTGTTATAACTTTTTTATAACTAGTAAAAGAATTTATTATTGCATCGTATGAAAAATTCTGAGTGTTATTAACAAGTCCTGTAATTTTAAGTTCGTAGTCATCTTTTGATATATATTGATAACCTTTGATTGAGTTTTCTCTGAAATCATAAATTGATGAAAGTTCTGTACCATTATAGTTTCTCAGTTCTTCTTTTTCTAATTCAAAGTCTTCTTTGAAAAAATTTCCTAGGAGAAAGGTAACTGATAATAATATTAATAAAATGACTATTATATGAAAAGTAAGGTCTTTAAAGATTTTATTAATAAAACAACACCTCTTGTTAACAATTGTTAATTCTTATATCTTTTTTGTATTTAAAAGTTATGAAGAATGAATTATAAATTGCCAGATATGAAAATTTACCCAATACCTATTTAGTAATACACACCAAACTTATAGTTTATTACTACCCATAACTTTGTCATAGATCTTCTTTAAATCTTGGCTAGTTTTTAACTGTAAAAAGAAAAGAGGATATTAGATATTTTTTTTATTTTTATGCTTCTTTTAGGTTTAAGAATAGTGGTCCCAATGCAAAAGCTGTATACTGTTTCTTAATATCACCAATAGTGACTGTAATATCAGCTATACCAAAGGCGAATGTTAATGGTAGTTTAACTGTCTCTTCTGTGTTTGCTTTAATGGTGCCACTTGCTTCCTCACCAGAAAATATTAAATCTCCCTGTATTTTTATTAACCAGTTACAGTCGTATTATCCTGCAGCTATTGTTGCTTTTATTCCAAAACCACCATTAACCGCTAGAATTTCTGGCAATTCCTCTTTTTCTTCAATGGTTATGGTAAAAGTTTCAGTATCGCTTTTTCCATTTTTATCTATAACATTTAGTGTTATAGTATAAATTCCTGGTGATTCATAAACATGTAATGGATTTGCTAAATCACTGTATGTATCATCATTCCCATTAGATATAAATTAGTCTACTGAAAAAAGGAGAGGTATAGTAGAGATTTTTCAACCTCGGCATACAGCAGTAGAATAGTTTACACTAAATGTAAACTAATTGTTGTATATAAAGAGTTGTTGAGCTTTGGTTTTATTTATCCTTCTCCATGCCAAACAGATTGTTCATCGACCTCAACAAACAAACCCATACCAGGATTAATAACAAAATCAAAAGCTGGAAAACCAGGTAAATAAAGCCAATAATCCTGAGCAACTGGATCCCATTTAACTATAGACAAGCAACCAGATATATTTTCATATAAACTACTAGCTGTTGTATTATAACCATGGTACCATCCTATTAGGTTGAAACCGATATTTAATGGCATTTCCATTGAAATTATTTCATTTGTTTGCTCTCCAATTGTAAATGAATATGTATCAGATTGAACTGATGCTTCTTGATCATGAGCAACAGCATACCAATCATATGTCGAATTAATCGATAAATCACTCCAGATTGTATATGCTCTAGTTCCACTCATAACATTTAAATCTGTGCCAATAAGACTATCATCAGCTGCATCATAAAAGCTCACTGTCATCATTTCTAAATCAGGGTCAGAAACCAGTACAGATAAAACTGGATCAGTTTCTCCTTTTGTTGTACCATTTCCTGGTAGCGGATCATAAGGGTCATTAGGTGGATTATTAAAACCAGTGCTGGTAACATAAACATATACTGTAAAAATTTCTGTGTTTCCAATTGGGCCGTATATAGTGAGATTACATTGATGTGGCCCTGGAGATAGTCCTGATGTAAAACACATAACTGTATGATTGTTTACTTGGCCACTGTCTGAATGACCAGACCAGGGTTCAACTACACAAAAAGTACCAGAATCATCAATCCAATAATACAAAACCCCTGTTCCGCTATTCCAAATACTTAGATTCGTTGTTACCAATTGATATTGTGGTACCTCTCCAAAATCATAAAAGTGAGGTGAATATGAAAGAATTGGATTGGCTTGAAGTATTGTGACATATATAGGTATTATCGCTGTTCCTGCATTTGAGATGAGTGTAATATTATTTACATATTGACCAGGCTGTAAACCACCAGTATCAATAGTAACTGTTAAAATATCTGTTTCACCAGATGAAAATCCTTCATCAGGATCTATTGTTATCCAAGTCTTAGCAGCTTCAGGATAGAAATAATAGTTTAAAACACCAGTACCGCTGTTCCATATATTTATCGTTGAAGTATTTGATTGTGAACCATACATATCACCGAAATCAATTGATGTTGGCGTATAAGATAGAATTGGTTGAACTGATGATCCTCCTCCATTTTCTGTATGTAGAATTACACCTTCGAATGGATACCATGTACTACCAGCAGTCCAACCCATATTATTGTTTACAAAATCTATATCATTAAGTTGGTATTCAAAATCACCTGTGCCAGTGTCTTGGAAATCCCAGGTAGAACCTCCATCATTTGTATGTAATATTGTTCCATGATATGGGTAATATCCTCCGCCTGCAATCCATCCGTTATTGGCATCTGTAAATATTATTGAATTCAAATTATCATAAAATCCAAGGGTATAATTCGACCAGGTGTTACCACCATCAGTTGTATATATCATTGTTCCTTCTTCACCGACAGCAAATCCGTTATTGAGATCTATGAACGTTACTCCGAATAAATCACTATATTCCCCTAATCTTTGTTCAATCCAGTTGCTACCTCCATCATCTGTATGGAACACTGCTCCGTAGGCGCCAACAGCCCAGCCATTACTAGTGTCAAGCATACATATGTCATATAGAGGTTCTATATAATCATAATAATAGTATCCTGATTCATATAATTGGGTACTCCAGGTATTTCCTCCATCAGAGGTATGAATAATTACCCGATTATAAATTTGATTATAAGTATCAATTTCTCCACCAACAGCCCAACCATTATTAGCGTCCACAAACTGTATAGAATTAATACCATAGCTGCTTGGATCGTATTGTTGTGTCCAAGTGTTACCACCATCTATTGTTTTAATAATTAAACTACCTGCAACCCAACCAGTCTGAGAATTAATGAAATCAACGGCATGATAACCTTGGTTGTAATATATTCCATCGTCTTGTTCACTCCATGTATCTCCGCCATCTGTTGTATGGATGATAGTGTTATAACCTACTGCCCAACCATTTTCTGAATCTGAAAATGATATTCCTTCAAGTGTTTCATCATTTCCAGGATTCTGGAGATACCATCCACCACTACTAGGTAATTTATTAAAAGTAAAACTATCGCTATTCCAGATGGTATCTGGATAAATACCAACATTTGCTATATAAGTATAATTTCCTCCGGGCATATCAGCTGTGACATAATCAGAAAGGTCTTCTCTATATGCAGACCATTTATCTGGAAGTTGAACATCAACTGGACCAAAAACTGGTCCATATGAAGATCCATTAGGTAATGTGTACATTGTCCATATATTAAAAGAAACTGAAGTACTCTCGTTGTTTAGAGCCTCTATAGAGTATTGATAATTGCCACCATATTGTGATATGGTTATCGGTGGATTAAAAGGTAGTATTTGAATGGTTACATCAGTACGAGTATCTCCTGGAAGATCACTTGTTGAATAACCTTTTTCGTTTTCGACAATTGGAATTTTATCACCGGAATTATAATTTTTTATTTGTGTCGCTGATAGAACATAGGGGGTAGATAGCATAAATGCTAGCATCATTACTATAATAACTAAAATTTTTTTATTCATTTTATACCTCATTTGTTTTTCAAAAATATGTTGATTATATTTAACAATGATTCAATAATAGCTTAAAATTAATTAAAAAATATATTCATTTTATAAGTTTACCAACTATTCTGTAAGACGATGTAATGGGCACAGATACTTTTATCATACCCATAACTGAGCAATATTTGTCATGTGACAAATTAATAGCTTGCTCTACATGCTTTGGTTTAATTTCTTGACCATAAAACACATACTCAAGATGAATCTTTGTAAACACCTTTGGATAACTATCCGCCCGTTCAGCATCAATATTGATTTCAAATCCTTCTAACAATACCTTTTTTTTATCTAAAATCGATACAATATCAGATCCTGCACAACTGCCCAGGGCAAGTAAAACCATTTCCATCGGATGAGTAGCAGCATCTAAACCACAAGTCTTTTTTGACACATCAATAGCAGTCCAATGATTACTATCTGCCTTACCAATAAAAGAACAACCTTTTAATTGTTTTAAAGTAGCTTTCATTATTTTTTTCGCCTCCATTCAAAATTCTAATTATACTATAATCTTATTTCTTTAATACGATCAATGATATCACGTTTTGTACAATCATCAATTTCCTGATCAAGAACTGGATAAACGTTTTTCTCCTCAAAAGTTTTATGTTTGACTAACAACTTTTTTAATTCATTTAAATCAAAAGGCTCTCTTTTCTGTAACTTTTTTCTTAGTGATCCAATTAAAGTTAAAATTTCTGTATGCTGATCCATTAGATCTGAAAAATAATCATATTTCTTATCAGGCTCATCAGGATTATAAGAAGTAAATATAGCTTTTTCCTCTACAAAAAAATGCTTCTCTAAATTCCATTGAAAAGTATTAAAAGAATTACTCAAAAAACCAAAATCATGACCAATGTTATTTTCTACATCTTTAAGATATTGCATAAGAAGGCTATGGTCTTTAACCATTAAATCTAAAATCTCAGTAGATTTCATAAAAAATTTATTCCTCCTCAAAATTAAGTGATAAAGAATTTATACAATAACGCTGACCAGTAGGTTTTGGTCCATCATCAAAAACATGACCAAGATGACTACCACACCGTTTACATAAAACTTCAATTCTTTTTATACCAAGACTTTCGTCATTCCTTAATTCAACAGCACCTTTACTAATAACATCATAAAAACTCGGCCAACCACTACCAGAATCAAACTTTACATCAGAAGAAAACAAAGGATTACTACAAGCGCCACAAACATATGTACCACTTTTTTTATTATGAAGAAGTTTTCCAGTAAAAGGTTTCTCAGTTCCTTTCTTTCTAAGAACTTGATATTGTTCAGGAGGCAGTATCTTTTTCCATTCATCTTCTGATTTTTTAATCTTCTCAGCCATTTTATCACATCTTTTCATTTTTTACACGGTTTTTCATATCATCAATAAATTCCATTGGATTTTTTGGAGTAATAACAAAAGTATACCCTTTTTTTGTAGAAACTAAAACACCATCATCAAAATTACTCATAGCAACAGTTGCATTACCAACACCTGGAAGATAAAACCTGCCGCCTAAAAAACTTGCACCAAAAAGTCTAAAACCAAAAGGAATAGGAACCTTTTTAACATCCTTAATATCAGAAAACATAATCTCATGATTTTTAAGCAAACCAGTTATTAAAAGCCTATCTTTAGATATAATGAAACTTAGCCTATAAGCTCTAAATAAAGTGTAAAGAATTATTAGAAATACAATAATAAATACTAATACAAAAATACTTTTTTCAAAAAAAGTCATAGGTGTAAAAAGCGGCACTCCAATAAACATAACAACTAAAAAAATCAAAATAGCCCAATATAAACCTGCAATCCAACTTGAAACCACTGATTTAAAAACAATTTCATTATTATTTTCCATGCTTTTTTTCCTCCTTTTATTATGGAATTGTTTAAACAAATTCATTTATCTTTTTTAATCTCTCATTTCTTGACATTTTGTTTTGAGATGGGTTCCAATCACCCATTAATTCTTTATGAAAAACAAGTTTTCTAACATCGTAAAAAACTCCGATAGGCATACGCTGTTTCGTATCTTTAACAAGTTTTATAGCCCCATCAAGATTCTTCGCAGGTTTATGTATAATCTCAGCTTTTTCATTGTACAATTTATATGTGTTATTAAAGACAACACTTGGTTGCAATACATCGATAACAGAGAAACCTTCATGCATTATTGCTTCAACAATAAGATCAGATAAATGATCCATTTTTGCTGAATATCCGCGAGCAACAAAAGTAGCACCAGCTTCTAGCAATAAACTAAGCGGATTCAATGGGTCTTCAATATTTCCTTCAGGTCGAGATGGACCCTTAAAACCTTTTTTACTGGTTGGTGAAAACTGACCAGTTGTTAGAGCATAGGCTCCATTATTATGTACTATTACGGTAATATCAGCATTACGTTTAGCTGCAAAAATCATATGTGCGATACCTTCACCGTAGGCATCTCCATCACCAGCAAAAGCTATCACTTTCAGGTTAGGATTGCCAATTTTTATACCTTGAACTGTTGCCATACTTCTGCCATGAATGGAATACAGTCCACTTAATTTGATATAGTCAAAAATTTTACCATGGCAGCCGATACCACTTGAAATAATAATAGAATCACGATTAACGCCTTTGTTTTCAAGTTTATCAACTGCTTTTTTAAAAGCATTTAGAATGCCAAAATTTCCACAACCAGGACACCATGTTATCTCAGCATTTGTATCAAGAACATTTTTTGTCATAAGCTAGAACACCTCCATGATCTTATAAGCAAGATTTTGAGGATCAAAGGGTCTTCCATCATATTGACGAATAGATCGAACTGGTTTGATTTCACATTTATCTTTCAACAATTGTTCTAATTGACCAGTACAGTTTTGTTCAACAACAATTGATTCTCTATATTTGTGTTCATTTAACTCCCAAACTGGGAAAGGTTGAAGATATACTAGTTGAATAACTGAGGCTTTAATACCGCCATATTCTAAGGCTTCTAAAACACTCATTGTAGTAGAACCAAAAGTAAAGATTACAGGTTTTCCATCACCATAAATATTTACTGTTTTCATTTTCTTTAAGTAATCAATTAAACTATGAAGTTTTGTTCTCCTTTTATCATGCATCTTGGCAATTAAATTACCATCTTCAGTGGTCAATCCTTGTTCATCATGTTCATAACTATTCCACTTAATCAAGCGTTTAGAAGGAGGAAATAAAAGAGGAGAAATACCGTTTCCTGTTTGCTTGTATCTATTGTATTCACCTTTTTCATGAGTTGCAGGTTGCGCCCAATTTGTCTTATTTGGATTAATACTAACACTCATACTACTTTCAGTAAGATGTTTTTCAGAAAGAAGTATCGCAGGAGTCTGAAAACGCCAAACCAAGTTCAAAAGCTCAGCGGTTAAATAAAAAGCCTCTTCAATATTACCTGGAGAAGCAACAATACGTGGAAATTCACCCTGGCCAGGATACAAGGAATATAACAACTCACCTTGTTCTGTATATGTAGGAACTCCAGTACTTGGACCAGGTCGCTGACCGAGGAAGAATAATACTGGTGATTCTATCATACCTGCAAGAGAAAAAGCTTCTTGCATTAAACAAAAACCTCCACCACTAGTACCAACCATAGATCGAGCACCAGTAAAACTTGCACCAATTGCCATGTTAGCAACTGCTATCTCATTTTCAGGTTGCACAGTAACAACACCAAGTTTTTTACCGTTATTAGCAAAAAAATGAAGAACAGGGGTAGATGGGGTCATAGGATAAGCAAAATAAATATCAAGACCTGCAGCAGCTGCACCAAACCCTATTGCTTCACTACCAGATAACGAAACTAGTTTCTTTTTTCCTTGTTTTAATTCAAACCTTTTTTTGATTTTTTCGAAAGCAGAATCATATATAGCATGAGAAAAATTAATGTTATCTTTTATTTGTCGGCCGTATTCTTTTTTAATTATCTCATCAAGTTTTTTCTTATCAATACCAACAACTACTGCAAGAATAGCTATACCTGCAACACCCTCAATTAAATCAGAATTATCATACTTTTTAGCCTCAGAAGAAATACCAATGCCCGTACCTTCACCTTTTACTTTATCAGAGTTAAAGACCAAAATACCTTCATCCACCAAGTGATCCTTATGAATTTCATAACTTCTTTGATCAAGAACAACAACTAAATCTGCTTTCATATAATGACTATAGATCTTAGAGGTTGAAGTGCTAACAACAGAAAAATTATGACCACCTCGAATAAGACTGGGATAATCATTCATCTGAAAGACTTCACGTTTTAGATCAGCAAAAAAATTAGCAGCAACAATACCTGCCTTTTTTGTACCTTGACCTGCTTTACCTCCAATAATGTAGGTTAAAACCTCTTTCTTCATAGGCTTTTTAACTCCCTAATTTTTCTTATTGAACATTGATCTGTTTATATGACTGCCATAGACCATGAATATTACATAAAGCTAATGCTAGAATAGTCCCTGGTTTACTAGTTTTAAAAGATGTTGTCACAGCATGATGGGTATACACGGTACTCTTATTTGGTCCATCAGCGCTTTCTCCGTGGGCGTTAAACTCATAATGACCAATCTGATAAGGGAATTTTTCGCCATCAGGATAGAAATATAAGTCAATCCATCTTATATGGTGCTCTGTTGTATTTGGATGAATAATTTCTTTTCCCAGTCCTACTTTTACATCAAACATTTCATCCTTACTAGCCTCGTTAGGACAATCAATAACCGGAACATGTTTCTCTTTCCTCCAATCAGCCTCTTGTATTAAATTACCTATTTTTTCTTCCATTTTTGTTTCCATAATTTTTCGCCTCCATTTATACGAATTTATTAATTTAATTTTTTAAATTGATCCTTTCCAGCACCACAAACAGGACAAACCCAATCATCTGGTAAATTTTCAAAGGAAATACCTGGCTTAATGCCACTATCTGGATCTCCATTATTAGGATCATAAACATAACCACAAATCAGACATTCCCACTTGTTCATAATAATCACACTCGTGTTTAACGAATAATCATAACAGGTGAACTTGAATGATGCATAACTTTTTCGCAGACACTCCCCACAAGAATTCTGTTCAAAGCAGATTTTCCTTTACAACCCATGACAATGAGATCATTTTTACCAGCTTCTTTGATAATTTCTTGATCTGGGTGACCCATAACAAGTTTCGTTTTAACATTAACACCTATTTCAGAACCCATTTTTTTTATTTCATCAAGAAATAAACTTCCTTCTTTTTTAATTAGAACCATTGCATCAGGATACATTGTACCCAGTTCAGGATAAATCTCATTTGGTTCTTGTACAACATAAAGAGCAATAACATCGATACCAGTATCCTTAGCAAGATCAATTGCTTTTTTAGCAGCATGTTTAGAACTTTTAGAGCCATCAACAGCCGCAATTATTCTTCCAAACTCCTTATTTTTTAATTTATCTTTTTGATTTTTTTTCATGTTAAATTTCGCTCCGATATATTTTAAAACTCCAAACTAAAGTATTTATAAAAACATGACTAAAAAACAATTTAAAAATAACTAAAAAATGTCACAGTTTTCTAATTAATTTATAAACCAAAATTTAAGTAAACATTCTTATTATTAATAAAATTAAACCGACAACAGTTAAAGTTCCAATGAAAAACCATGGTTTTTCAACCATATGCTTTTTGTAAAAAATATTAGTATACATATTACACCTCTAGGCATTGTAGAGCCACCATGGACAAATAAATTCCATGATGGTTGGGGGATGGGATGCGTTTAGAGAGGAATTAACCCATGGCTCTACAACTCCTCTATTCTAATTTCTTATTTTACAATACTTCTAACTTTATTGTTATTTAAAACAATAACTCAAAAATAAGTGGAAAACAAATAAAAAACAATTAAAAATTTAAATTTCAATGTAATACTCTTTGCCACTAGGAAAGGCAGTATAAGTAAGCGTAAACGGAGGGTCAGTTATACTTTCATGTGTTTCTGCAGACATAAGAGTTAATCTAATCGTTTTTCCCGGCTCAATTTTATAACCTGCACCTGCCCCTGTTAAATCAATCGTACTACCTTGAAAAGTTGAAAGATACATATTTGATATCCAACCTGCAGTATCTTGATTATTTTTGATTGAGATATTTACAAAATATTGATTATTTTGATCATAAATTTCTAAAATCTTAACATCAATATCTCTATTAGGATTTACTGCAAATAATATTATTAATGCTAAAATCAATATAATAACTACTACCAGTATTAATAATAAAATATTTTTGTTCTTCATTTTTTTTGCCTCTCAAATAACAATATTAAATAAAATTTAATAAACTCATTTATTGGGATTTTTAATTTTATATATTGGTTGAATTATTCTACCAGTTATTTTCTTATAAATAATTTCGATAATAAATGAAAAACCAATCATTACAACTAATAATATTAAATTACTTGGATGGCTAAGACTCCTCTGCCATAATAATACCATAAATGCAACTAAACAGGCCATGGTTCCAAAAATAGAAATCCATCTGCGACTCATAGTTTCTTTATAAAGTTTAACATTTGCAGCGTTAACCGCAGCAAAAATAAGTAAAAAACCTGCACTACCCATTACAGAAATACTTGAAAGATCAAAAAAATTAGCAATAAATAGAGTTATAATCATTGTTATAATTAAACCTTCTATAGGCCTATTCCATACTTTCCTATCTAATATTTTTGGCAACTCCCCGTCCTTTGCAATAATGTAACTTACTCGTGCTGTACCATATAATGTTGCATTAATTGCAGACGAAGTAGAAAAAAGAGCAGCTATCGCAATTAAAATAAAACCACCATTACCAAGAAATGGTCTTGCACTCTGTGCTAAAGCATAATCTTTTGCTGCAACAATATCACCTACAGATAAATTGCCAACTGTTACGAATGAAATTAGAATATAAAGTCCTATTACAAATAAAACAGAAGTATAAAACGCCCGAGGTAAATTTTTCTTAGGGTTTTTAACATCAACTGATGCATTAGCAATAAGCTCAAAACCT
>MUGC01000105.1 GCA_002900535.1 Thermoplasmata archaeon M9B1D
TTTTACCTTTTACGGCAATCCAAGGTATAGAAATATCTGCGTATCCACCACGAGGAATAGTAATATTTTCTACTTTATTTTTTTCCTCATCATTCACATACAAAATAACGTTAATATTTCTGGCAGATACGTCTCCTTTATTTACAAGTTTAAACGAGGTCTCAACTCTATCATCTTTATTAAAAACTCTAGGCCAATGGAAAACGTTTGATATGTGTAATTTTGTTTCACTGTCTTTAATCGTAGTAACTGTAGATATCTTACCTGGTTTTTTCTTATTTAGCGCTTTTGCAATGACCTTAACTTCAATCCAGTCGTCTTTTTTAACATAGTCTGTAGGTTTTACAATAAGTTTAATTTTCGTAGATTGTTTTGATTCAATTATTGCTTGTGTCGTATCAAGTAATACATCAAAGCCCTCCACTGAAGAATTAATCATAGTTTTTAATTCATAGGTTAGAACATTTTTGCATGGATTTTTGATTGTTATTTCAAATTCTGCTTTTTCATCAGGTTTAATTTCCTTGATCCTTTCCAAACAGATGAGCTCTACAAATTTTCGTCTTTTAATAAGCACCAAAAATATTACTATAATCAAAAGTAATACAAATATAGTTCCGATTAGAGCCCATCCAGCGTACCATCCACTTAGACCTATTTTTTGTGCAGCAGATTCAAATAGTTTATATGCACTTTCAAGAATATTTGGTTTAATTATTTTTGTTGTGACGTTTGTTTCGTTATAGTAGTCGTTTAGATAATTTAAACTATGCTGTGATGTAATATTAAAAGTCAAAACATCTGAGGATACATCAGTATACCATGGAACAAAAACTGTTACATTAAGAACCGCTTCTGCAGGTTCATCATCTTTTTGGTTATATACCTCAAGTGGTTTACTTTTTGTACCAATGTATGTATTATATGATAAAGAGAAGTTATGCTCAGAAGTAACTTCAATAATATAGTTATCTGCAATGAATCCTTTATTTCTATTTCTTACAATAAACTGATAGATGCCTTCAGATCCATGTTTAATTTTTAAGCCATTAGGGGTTATAATCTCAATATTATATTCTACTGCTTCAAATGAAACTGAAACGTTTGTAGATTTGCTGCTAAAACCGGTTTTCCCAGTAGCATTTATCAATAAATCTATTTTGTCTCTATTATAAGCAGAATCATCTTTTGCAGTTGAATTTACAAATAAATGAATTGTAGCAGAACCATTTTCACCTATATTTACTGATTTTGGATAGTAATAAATAGTCCAGTTTCCAACTGATTCTTGCTCTTCGACTGTTATATTAATTTTATTCTCACTATACCTGCTTGTAACATTGATAAAATACTCAGCGCTACCACTAGCATATACAGGTTTGTCGTTAACTTCGCCTATTTGAACATTGTCAGTCTCTCGGTATCTTAAAATTAATGACGATGGATAATTAATTGAGTTGTAGTTGATGACAGGCTTTAAGCTAAGTGCTGGTTTATTACTAACTGAGATTTCTAGGGCTATATCTTTATCATACCAGATTTGATTTTCTTTGAATTTTTCAAAGTAAAAAACAGTTGGACTGTTTGGCCCTAGAATTTCATCAAGACCTGAACCGCCGATTTCTTTTGTATCTGATGCAATAATTGTATCGCCATTTTTTAAGGTTACATTTATTTCAATTGATTGAATTGGCAAAATTTTTGGATAATATACATATAGTTCTGCTGTAGCATTTTCAATAATCATATTCCTAACAAAAGAGTCACCTTTAAAGGTAACAGGTTCATTTGATAATGTAGTTCTAATTGTTTTACTATCTGTTGATTTTATTTCGTTCATAATATTATCATTGTGAAGATAATATGTAAGAACATTTCCGCTTATAATTTCGCGTTCTTTTAAAGTTTTTAAAATCCAAACTACCGCCCATAAAATTACATCATTAAGATCTGAATTGGTTGTATTATTTTCTAAATCTGTTTCGTTAGAAAAGAGTAAATTTACTGTCTCTCCAATTGCTGCAATCGGTGGCCATGAATGATTAGAACTATCATTGGGTTTTGTTTCATTGATATTTTTTTCATAAGGAAATTCAGTACCAATAGTACTAGCTATAAGAGAATAATAACCATATTGTAACTCTGATGGATCCTCCCTGAAGTATAGTTTTTTATCATCATCTTCACTGGTTTTAAAACTAACAGATGACGGATAGGAATCAGAACCATAAAAAAATGCAGATGAGAATAAAACATTGAATAATTCCCCTATTTTTTCACCTATTATTTCTTCACTTATGCCAAGTATTTGTGCAATTTCTTTAGATTGATTAAGAAGATCCTCAATCATTATTCCCCATTCAACATACTCAGGATTTTCATTTGTCTTTAACCAATCAACTATACTCTCTAATAAATACACTTTTTTCTCAATAAAATCTTGCCATGGTTTTTCACTTTGAATGATTTCAACCACAAATATTAAAGACTCGCCATCATCAACTGTCTGATTAATGTTTTTTAAACTGACTTCAGTGCTTTGAACAACTTCACCTATTAAATTTGGTTGTAATTCAACATAACTTTTATTTCCATTTTTTAATATTTCAATGCTGCCATTAATATTTTTATGATAAATACTAACGTTCACTGAATCCCGATTATTCCAAAAATCCGCTCTGGTTCTAAGGGGAGATGAAAAGTATAAATTAAAAGTAATTTCTCCTTTAATCGTAGTTGTTTTGTTGCAATCCCAAACACCTACATATCTGAATGGATGTGGGTTTAGAGGATCGTTAAAATCGATATATTCTAAAAATGTATCAATTAAATTTGAAA
Source organism: Thermoplasmata archaeon M9B1D (assembly GCA_002900535.1). GTDB lineage: Archaea > Thermoplasmatota > E2 > DHVEG-1 > DHVEG-1 > M9B1D. The sequence goes on from MUGC01000105.1 coordinate 2,839, forward strand.
GGTCTGTATCTTCATCAAATGGCTGCGCTTTTACATAGTTAATATTAAAAACAGAAAATGATAGTATACTAAAAAGTAGTGTAAATGTAATTGTGTATGCCCTGAATTTCTTACTTATTGACATGCTGTTGTCTCACCTACGTAAATTATGTTGTTCCTATTTATATATAAATCTTTGTTTACAATAGTTGTCAATTTTCGTGAAATATTGGGCACCATGTTAATTACAATAATATATATAGTATTTAATAAATATTTTGTCATTAAATAGGTTTTTTAACAAAAATGGCAAAACCCCATCTTTTTTTCCATATTAAATTTAAAAAAACATAAATACATAATAAAACATCCAATAAAACAAGCACTCTATAGAAAGGTTGGTTAATGAGGATTAAAAAGAAATCAAAAACCAGGATTAATTTTAAGGTTCTTTTCATATTATTTATATTTTTATTCATATCAAGTACTTTTTTATCAATTACTAAGGCAGATCAATCCTCTTTATATATTGAGCCAAACAGTTTAATTGTTGAGGCTGGAGACTCGTTCTATGTAACAGTATATGAAAATAATGAATATGGAGCTAAAATCGAGGGAGCAACTGTATATATAGCTAATTATGGTTCAAATGATACAACTGATGAGTATGGTAATGCATTTTTTACTGCCCCTGAAGATATAAAAAAGATTACTGAGATAAGGGTATATGCAACAAAACAAGGCTATATGACATCATCTGTGCTTATAAAGATAAACCCGGTGGATAGTATCTGGGATTCAATCATAAAAAATAAATATTTTCTAATTTTTGTTTCTCTTATTATCTTAATTTTCGCTATTTTAATTGTTCATTTTAGACAAAAAAAATATGTTAATACAAGATCGAAGGAACTTTCTAATGAAAAACTTGTAGAAAAATGGGAAACAAACGAAAATCATGATGATTCCAACAAAAAGATGAATATACAGCATTATTCAAACAACGCTGTGAGAACTAGACAAACAAATGATACAAAAGTTGAAGAAATTAGGATAACTCGTCCCAGTAAAGATAAACAAATAGTCCCTATCAAAACAGATGGAGATGAAACTGAAAAAGTAATTAATTCAAAAAAAAACAAGTGTCTTGATACTGACTGGTTTCAAGGAACTGAAAATATTAGATATGAAATTGATAAAATAACTGGAAAAGTTGATGAGAAAGGAATTGACCAATGGTATGAAGGTATTGATAACTTAAGAGAAAAAATTGATGAAAGATTGAAAAATAGAGAAAAAAAGAAAAAATTAAAAAATAAAGTTTAAAAAAATAGAAGGAGTTTTTAAATAGCGTACGATAATTAGGAATTTTGATGGCTAAAAAAAATAAGTTAATAACAGAATTTTATGAACTAAAAGTTAGTCAAATAATGGATAGGCGAGTGTGGGATCTTCCATTAATTGAAGAAAACGAAGATATCCATCATGTTCTTTCAATTCTTGGCGCACGTAATCATATATGGGTTGTTAAAGATAAAAAAAATATGGAACTATCAGGAATAATAACCGAACATGATGTTTTATCTATTCTTGCACCAAAACATTTTCCTTCATATGTTTTTGGAATGCCTAATATTAGCTCTATTCAGCATGGAACTGCAAAAATTGCTGAAGATGTGATGTCTAAGAGGGTTATTACTTGTGATCCCGATGAAAAAATAATCGATGCCCTAATGAATATGCTTAAATATAAACTGAGAAGACTTCCTGTTATAAAAGAAAAAAAAATCGTTGGAGAACTAACTTTACATCAATTAATTAGAAAATATTATGCTGCTACTCAGTATCATTCTATAGATGAAGACAAAGAAGGTTGGTAAAAACGGATATATTTTACACGTTGTTATTGATATCTATTGCTCTAATATTTGCAAGAGGTTTAGGTTTTTTTGTATATAGGTTAAAACAACCTGCTGTTATTGGTGA
>MUGC01000106.1 GCA_002900535.1 Thermoplasmata archaeon M9B1D
CCCTCCTTTTTATTTAAATTAATATATTCTACATATATTGTATATCTTTTTCTCTTTTATCCTTTTTGGCAATAGCACTTCCAAGCGTCTCGCCAATTTTTTGGTAAAATTTTATTATATTCTCAGTAATAGACGCACGAACTATATCCATTGCTTTCTCAAAGTCCAATCTTGTAACTTTTTTAGCCTTTTCGTCACTACGAATTGCAAGCATTGCCGCCTCTCGGCATAACGCTTCGATATCAGCACCAGAATAGTTATCGCAGAGCTTTGAAAGATCTCTAAGATCAACATCCCCATCGAGAGGCATATCCTTAGTGTGAATTTTTAAAATTTCTAATCTTGCTTTTTCATCTGGCGCAGGGATAAGAACAAGCCTATCAAATCGTCCAGGTCTTAGAAGACCTTGATCAATTATATCTGGTCGATTTGTAGCACCTATTACAACAACCCCTTCCATACTCTCTAGACCATCTATACTTGTTAACAGCTGGTTGACAACACTATCTGTCACATGGCTTCCGGTATCTGTTCCACGCATCGGCGCGATAGAATCAAGTTCATCTAAAAATACTATTGTTGGAGCAACTTGCCTTGCCTTTTTGAAAAGTTCACGGACTGCTTTTTCAGATTCACCTACCCATTTGCTCATAACTTCTGGTCCTTTAATTGATATAAAATTTGCTTTCGATTCGCTTGCTACTGCTTTTGCGAGTAGCGTTTTGCCTGTTCCTGGAGGGCCATATAGTAACACGCCTCTTGGAGGAGTAATTCCCATTCGTTTGAAAACCTCAGGTTTTGCTAGTGGCCACTCAACTGCTTCTTGAAGTTGCTGTTTTGCTTCATCAAGACCACCGACGTCATCCCATGAAACTTTAGGAATCTCAATTAAGAATTCTCTCATTGCAGAAGGCTCGATTCCCCGATGCGCAGCCTTAAAATCGGCCATTGTTACTTCCATCTTTTCTAAAACATCAACAGGTATCGGTTTTTCAAGATCAATTTCAGGGAGATAGCGCCTCAATGCATTCATAGCAGATTCACGTGCAAGTGCTGCTAAGTCTGCACCAACATAACCAAATGTAAAATCAGCAAGTTCATCCAAATTAGCATCCTTACTCAGAGGCATACCACGAGTATGAATCTGCAAAATCTCCATTCGTCCATTACGATCAGGAGCGTCTATCCTAATCTCACGGTCAAAACGACCAGGACGACGCAGTGCCGGATCCAATATATCAGGAATATTGGTAGCACCTATCACAATGAGTTTACCGCGCCCCTTTAAACCATCCATGAGTGTCAACATCTGAGAAACTACACGACGTTCCACCTCGCCATGAACCTCGCTACGTTTTGGGGCAATTGCATCAATCTCATCAATAAAAATTATACTAGGTGCATTTTTTTCTGCTTCCTCAAAAATCTTACGGAGATTTTCCTCGCTCTGACCATAAAATTTCGACATGATTTCTGGGCCATTAATTGTATAAAAATTGGCACCTGACTCATTTGCTACTGCTTTTGCAATTAACGTTTTGCCTGTTCCTGGAGGGCCATGCAATAAAACTCCTTTTGGTGGGTCAATTCCAAGGCGGTCAAAAAGCTCAGGATGCTTTAAGGGAAGTTCTATCATCTCACGGACTTTTAATATTTCTTCATGAAGACCGCCGATGTCTTCATAGCTGACTCTAGGGCCTATGTCTTCTGTAGCTTGAGCCGCTTCTTCTTTTACCTTAACCAATGTTTCTTCAGAAATGGAAACAATTCCTGCAGGGGTTGTATTTATTATGACAAAAGGAAGGGAACTTCCAAACAGAGCAATACCGGGGATTATAACACTATCGCCCTTTGTTAGAGGTCTTTTTAAAAGGCCTTTTTTAATAAGACCATCAATTCCACTGCCAAATTGAATTTGCTGCCCTTTAGAAATCAAAGGAGCAAGGGTTACATCCTTTGCTTCTTTAACCTCTGCATGTCGTATCTTTACTCGTTCACCTAGCCCGGTCCCTGCGTTTTTTCTTGTAAGATTATCTATTCTAATTATTCCTTTTCCTTCATCAGTTGGGTGTGCACGCCAAACCACTGCAGCAGTTACTTTTTCCCCATCTATTTCAATAACATCCCCAATTGAAAGATCAAGAGCCATACGGGTTTGATGATCAATTCGAGCTCTGCCGTAACCGACATCTTGTTGAAATGCTTCAGCAATCTTTAATTCAGCTTCTTTTTTTGTCATTTTAACTCCCACCAAATAACAGAGGTCTTCTTTTCGGCTTAATAGATAAGTTATTATTATATTTTTTTCTATAGGGCTTCGGAATATTCATTACACCGCTTTTAGATAAAAAAGCAACTAGAAAAGATAAGTGTATGATGTTTAAACATATCGCAGTCGTTTTTGTTTTGAACTGTAGTCCCGAATGTGAAAAATGAGAGAGCGGAGTCTGATATGGAAATAAACAGATATTTTTGAAAACGCGTATTAAATAATATAGAACAACTTAGGTGAATTAATAAAAAAAAATGAATTTTATTTTCTTAAGTTGAGGAAAATAGAAGAGGAATCTGGATTTCCTCTTGTGCACTTATAAATACATAGCTTGCAAATCCAATAAATAAAGTAGATGATAGTATTGGAAACGTGTTCTTTTGGAAATAATAAACGCCTAATGGTCTAAGCATAAAACCTACTTGGGTTCCGCTGTATAATTCTATGGTTTTTGAAGAAATCGGCTCGTTTGATCTTATAACCAAAGTTTTGCTTTCTTTTCCCCTTTTTGAAGCTTGTATATACTGCCAGAAATGGAATAAGTCATTTTTTATTTGTAATTTTGTGTTTTTAAAGAAATTAATATTATAACTCCAGCCTTGACTTATTACCAAAGCCTTTCTCATTAATGTTGGATTTCTATTTAGTATCTCCTTAATAATATTTATAATGTCATCTAAAGTTGTACCGCTAGTTTTTTCTAATGGAAAGATATCTGATAAATAGCCTTTTAAAAAATTTAGCTCTTCTTCATTTATTAAATCTGTTTTGGCGTCTTTAATTTCTAACGTTGATGTGGTTAACGTATCACTACTTTGTGTTTGTTCGATTATTTCATTAGAACTTATTAAAGGAGTTAAACCAAGGCCCATAAGCACAAATATGCTACTTATTAACATTGTTTTTATCTTCTTCATTTTACCACCGATATCATTTTATTATAAATATATGTGAATAATAATATATATAAACTTTTCTATTAAGAATTCTTCATAGTAAAAATTTTTGTCGTTATTGAATAAGTATCATAAAATTTTACTATCTTTTTCTTATTTACTTTCCAACTAAGAAAAAAAAAGATTATATTTTTCATAAATCATGCTTTTAAAAACCCTTACTTAAATCATATTGCTCCTAGATTTTTATGTAACTCAAGTAGAACATAAATGCTAACTTACTGAATAAATAAATGAAAGCAAAAGAACCTATCATAACACTCAGAAATCTTATGAATAAGATTAGATGCTATACCACCTCTTCTTATATACCCCCACACAATAATTAAAATACAGCACCTAATCTTTAGTAATATATATAGTCAATAATATATAAATTTAACTATAAACAAGTGCCAAAGCCATTAAAAGGTCATATCAAAGAGGATTCAGATTTTATCAAGTAGAGCATTTATCTTCATTGCACACCTCTGCCCTGTATACCCTAGTTTATTTATTACAAAACTATTTAATTTCTATTTTTTCATAGAACTTTTCTAAATTAATACCAAATTCTTTAAAAACTAGTAATGTTGCAACATCAGAATTTATATTTTTTTCCTGCTCAATTTTTTTAATCTTTTCATATATGTCTTCTTTTTTTATTCTATTTTTTCTTGAAATTTTTTCCACTATTTCATCAAAGATACTAATTTCTGTAGGCTTTTTTTCATCTTTATAAAGATTTTTACCTGCTGGATTAAACCCAAATGGGACATTTATTTTATTTATTTCAAATCCTGGGCGTAATACTTCAGCTTTTTTAAACAGTAGTTGTTGTTTTAAAGCATTATTTATAAATTTTTTCGCATTATCAGGCGTAAACCATTTCAAATCCATAGATAAAGTTAGATACATTTCAGAAAAACTAAGCTCAACCTTTCCACTACGTTTGAATATAAATGCAATAATAATTTCTGCTTCAGAAGGCATTTTTTTTAAACTCCTCAAAGTTATCTAAATCTACAAGAAAATTAGTGATTCCAAAGTATTTCCAATACTTCACATTTTCTAAATTTGAATCATAAGTAAAAACAGCATTGTTTTTAGTAGCATGATGTTTTATTAACTCTCCATATTTCAAGTTTTTTTCAAATTTTTCTCGTATTGTAAAATTAATCAAACCATCAAACTCATTGTAAAAAAAATCATTGTCATTTTCCTCAAAATCAATATCTGCAAAAACTTTGTTTTCAGAGAGATCTCGAATTTTTGAAATATCAATTTTTGGGAATAAGCGTTTTCTAATAGTTATTGCATTTGCACCTGCAAAAAACACATCAACGATGTCACCTAAATTACGAGGGCCTGAATCCATCCAGATTTCATGTGTTTTAGACAGTCTTTGAATTGTACATAAATTTGGTTTATCTTTTTCAATTCCGTCTAGATCATATATATATAAAATTTGTTCTTGGTTGATTCTGTCAAGTTTCTCTTGCAAATTTAAGATTTTACGATCTTTCATTGTTATTAATGGAACAACTTCCATGTTTTTTCTTGAATGTTTTAAGTTAGATAAAACT
>MUGC01000107.1 GCA_002900535.1 Thermoplasmata archaeon M9B1D
ATTAGGATCTATTGATTTTACTTTTTCTTTTTGCGCAGAAGCCATACAACCTGCAACAATAACAAATTTACCAGTTTTTTTTAGTTTTTTTAACCTAGAAATCATGCGTTGCTCAGTTGTATCAATAACAGTGCATGTAAGAATCACAACAAAATCGGTATCATCTAAATTTTTTACTATTTCACATTTATTTTCTTGTAAAATTCCTTTTATTAGAGCTGCATCTGCCTTATTTGCTGTACAACCATAAACTTCTAGATAGACCTTCATAATTAAAACCGATAAAAACAAATTTCCTATTTAACTGCTTCTTTAACCCTTTTTACAACAAAATCTTTATCTAGATTTGATAGGAAAAAACCGGCTCGTGGTCCTTTTTCCTGCCCAAGGATTATCTGATATATAGATTTAAAAGCAATTTTTATCGGAATTTTTTCCGTCTCGGAAATATCGTAAATCTTTTTGTGAATATCTTCGGCATCCCATTTTATATCCGATATTTTCTCAGATAAACTCTTTAAAAATTTTATTTGTTCTTTATCCAAAGAAGCCTTTGGTAACTTTTTTTTAACTTCAAATTTCACCATATCGGGTGCAAAATTATCAAGCCAATATTTGGCATGTTCTGCGCGTTGTTCTAAATGTTTTTCATCTTCTTTTGAGAGATTCTTCGGTATCTGATCAGTTCTCAATAAAATATTTTTAACATCCTTCCAACTCTTCCCAATCTGAACAAGTGTAACTAAATGCCTATATGGAAGCTGAAATGGAATTTTATCAGGAATTTCATATTGTTGGGATAGCTCATAAGTCTTTTCTAAATCCTTCATTCCTTTGATTTCTTCTTCCTTTTTAAAATATACTCTTTCTAATTGATCATATTCATCAACCAGATTTAAAAGACCTATCCCTGGATCAAACTGAATATGCTTGTTTGGCTGATTGTTCATAAGTAAAAATCTTAAAACCTCAGGTGGTGTCATCTTAAGCATTTCTTCAGCAGAAAGAGCAGTTCCCTTTGAACTATGCATCGCACCTTTTCCCTTGAGAAGAATAAACTCATACATAGTATATTTTGGCGGTTTATAGTTGTAAATCTTTTCAGATATTGCAACTCCTGTATCATGTGTTCCACCTGCAGCACCATGGTCCTTTCCAAAAGGTTCATATGTAACATCAAGTATTTTCCAACGTGCAGGCCAATCTACTCGCCATGGAAGCTTTCCAACACCGCCTTTTTTGATATCTACCTTCCCCTCATATCCACATTCACAGGTATATTCAACATATGGATAGTTATACAAAACAGGTTTTGCATTAGTAATAGTTCCGCATTTTTCACATCTAATATTAAAAGGAATCCAGTTTTTTGGAAGCTGTCTTTTAGAAACATTTTCAATTATCTCTTTTATTTTATCGGTATTGTCAAGTGCGATTTGTATTGCTTCTTTAAACATGCCAGATTTATACATTTCATTAGCACGGTAAACTATTGGGTTTATTCCAAGTTCTTTTAATGAATCTAAAAATGCAAAAAGATAGTGATCAGCATAACTTTTATGTTTTCCACATGGGCAGGGAATTTCTGAAAGTGGCATTCCTACATATTTTTCATATGTTTTTGATAAGAATGGATAAACCTTTCGTAAGTTATCAAAATCATCAGCAATATAGATAAACTCTGCATCTCCACCTTTTTTGATAACTGCGCGAAAAACTGCATCTGTTGTCAGAACCTCTCGCATATTACCTATATGTATTGGCCCTGATGGAGTAATACCAGTTGCTAAAACATTTTTTTTATCATCTTTTAGCAACTCTTCTGCTAAAACATCGGCCCAATGCATTTTTTATTAACTCCAACAAAATTAAAGTTTTATAATACTCTTGCTCGGATTAGTGCACGGAGTGGTACATCATCGATTTTATTTCGAGCTCGTTTGTTTAGCAATGCAATACAAAGAGCAGTTTTTGCTTTTTCAGCTTTAGCTGCTTTTATTGCACTTTTAAAAGTCTCTCCAGTCCCTACTACATCATCTACAAAAACAACATTTTTTCCTTTAACACTTGCATAATTAGAAGAAAAAGCACCACTTTTTTCATAATGAGGTCTGAAGACAGCCAGCTCTAATCCTAAATTATCAGCAATGAAAGTGGCATATGGTATTCCATTTATTGCTATGCCAACAATTGTGTCTACTTCTTCGCATTCTTCCATTATGATATCACAAAGTGCATCAGAGATAAAACTTATTCTTGTAGGATATATACCTATCGAACGCCATCCAATTTTTAGATCACCTGTCGGTTTTTTTTCTTTTCTTTTACTTAGAAACCATGCAGCAGTTTCCTTTGAAACATTAAGTTCATCAGCAATTTCAAGTTCTGTAAGTCCACTTTCTTTATATTTTAAAGCTTTTTTAATGAGTGTTTCTACTTCTTTCATAAAATTACACCCTAAAAAGATGTTATAACAAAACAATATATAGATGTTTTCTATAACAGTAAAATCTAAATATTAATATAACATCATGTACTTCTGATAAACATGGCAAAAGAAAAAAAAGGTGAAGGATTTCACTCTGCAGCAGGACTTATACGTTACTTTGATGCAGAAGAAAAAACTTCTCTAAAAATACCGCCATGGTTTGTTGCAGCAATGTCCATTGCAACTATAGTAATAGTTGCCGCTGTACACATTATATGGCCACTAACACCTACTTAAAAAATTATTTTTTATATCTATTTAAGTTGTTTTTTAATTAGTTTTTTTGCTTTATCCATTGCCTTTGAGCTTTTATCTGGATCTTTTATAGTTGCATAAGCAAGCTTTGATTTACCTCCTCCACTTCCACCAGTATCTTCACCAACTTCTTTTGCTATAGGTGCCAAATTGATTTGTACGTTTCCTGATGCAGAAATTGTAACTCTATTTCCTGAAATAAAATAACCAATTTTTCCACCAGTCTTCACTTTATTAATAGCATATTGAATTGGATTTTCATCTCTTGGAACGACCTCAAATATTAGATCAACTTTTTTATTATCCTTTGTTTCAATGCATTCTGATGTATATAAATTGACATTTGTACAAAAAGATTTTTGTTTTAATGTTTTACGAGCTTTTTTCCATTCATCGAATAAATTTTTACAGGCATCTTTTAAATTTTTTACTGATTTTCTCTTCACTATTTTTGTTTCTTTTAAAAATCTTTTAATTGTCTTGTCAAGTTGCTCAATTGGTACAGAAAACATCTTTGAAAGAACTTTAAGTTGCTCTGAAATTCCTTCTTTTTGCTCAATTTCGTAAAATGGATTTAAAATTTTAACAACATTTTCATAGATTTCTTTTTCTTCGGATTGATGTAAGTCAGCCATTGCTCCTGCTGCAAAAACAACTCTATTTACACCATCTTGAATCCTTTCAATCTTTATGATCTTGATTCTATCAATTTCACCAATGTTGTTTAAATGTGTTCCACCACATGCTTCAACATCAATTCCTTGAATATTTAAAACACGAATGCTATTTCCTGGTGGTACACCGCCCTGATACAAGCGAAATCCATATTTTTTTTCTGCACTATTTCTATCCATTATTTTTTTCTCAACATCAATTTTTCTTTTTACAAACTCGTTTGCAATTTTTTCGATTTCTTTTATCTCATCATCTGTCACAGATTTATAGTGTGAAAAATCAAAACGAGCCTCATTAAGACCTAGCTGAGAGCCTGCCTGCCAAATATGCTCACCTAAAAGATGTCTGAGAGCACCATTAACAACATGTGTGCCTGTATGATGCTTCATTAACGTATAACGATGTTCCCAGTTGATTTCACCATAAACCTTGTCATCAACTTCTAAAACACCATCTAAGTCATGGACAATAGCATCTCCAACTTTCTTAGTATGTTTTACATTTATCTTGTTTCCATTGTTTTTTAGAAAACCTATATCGCTTGGTTGTCCACCGCCTTCTGGATAAAAAGCTGTTTTATCTAATACAACTTCAGAGCCACCCTTTGTTTTATTAGACCATAAAACTGTAGCATCAAATTCTTTGGTATAATGATTTTTGTAGTATAACTTTTCGGTTTTAGGAAGATTAACAGCTACGTCAGAACATGCTTCTTCTTTTTTCTCATGGGAATGAAGCTCTGCAACCATGGATTCAAAATTATGAGGAATTTTAACGGTTACCCCTTCTCCTTTTGCAATATTTTTTACAATATCTGGTTGCATACCATGGGTATCATACAAATTAACAAGTTCATTTTGATCAATTGTCTTTTTTTCATGTAGTATTCTTTTAACAAGATTTTTTCCTTTCGAAATAGTCTCTTTGTATTTTTGAGTTTCAATAAAAAGAATTTCACCAATTTGTTTCTCCCTTTTTTTCAATGATGGAAAATCTTTTTTTAGAAAATTAACCTGCATTAACACAAGTTGTTTCAATGAAGCATCTAGTCTAATTTTTTCAATAAAACGAAGTGATCTACGAATAATTAGTCTAGCAAGATACCCTGCTTTTACATTTGATGGAACAATCCCGTCCCCAAGCATAAAAGCAAGACATTTAGAATGATCCGATAGAGAATAAATACTTTTCATATCTGAAGATTTTTTAGCATGTTTTTTTATCCAATCTATCATTTCTGGAAAAACTGTGTCATAAACAGTTTGAGTGCCCTGAGTGTACCAAGCAATTCTCTCAAGGCCATAACCAGTATCGACGATATTTAAGGGATTTGGAGAATATTTTTTCCCTTCTATTTCAAAATCACC
>MUGC01000108.1 GCA_002900535.1 Thermoplasmata archaeon M9B1D
CTGTATTACCATCAACAGATTTTATTAATTTTTCTTTTTTCTTTTCGTTAGTTTTTAATTCACTCATAAGCGTGTTGGACATAATAAGCACCTCTAAAGATGTGTTACCCGTATATAGGTATAATACATAAATATTTGGTATATTAAAAAATAGCGAATATAAGGAGAAAAGTAGTTTATTTAATCTTCTTTAGGGGGGTTTGGTGAAATAATGAATCCTTTCCTATTTTTTCTCCATTTACCCCATTTCATTAAGATTGGAGGTAAAACAACAATTGAAGCGATATAAGAATAGATTATAGTCATTGCAGTAATTAAGCCAAATTGTTGCTCAGGTGGCATCGGAGCAAGAATAAGCAATCCAAATCCTACAGCAGTTGTTAAGGCTGCGATAAATAATGCGCCGCCTGTATGGCCAATGGTTGTTGTAACTGCTTTTTCCACATCACCAGTTCTATCTGCAGTAAGTCTAAATCTTTGAGTTGCATGAATAGCATAATCAATTCCTATACCAATTGTTAGGCTTGTTACCATTATTGTCATAATGTTAAATGAGTAACCTAATAGATAGATTGTTCCAACAATCCATATAATGCATAATCCTACTGGGAGAATTGTGATAATTCCAAGAATTGGATTTCTAAATACAATAATTAAAACTAAAGCTGCAAGGATAACAGATATGATAGTTGATAAAATCTGGCTGTCTGTCATGGAGTTCATAATCGTATACATTGATGATGACATCCCAGTTACAATTGATTCTGTATCGCCATAGTCTTCCATGTCTTCGTTTAATTGATTAAATAGTATGCCTGCTTGCGTTGTTGTATCGACTTCTCCGTCATTTGCATAGGAAATATCTGTATAGACTATTATAACAGCTGCATCATAGACATTTCCATCTTTATGTATAAGCCCCCGAGCCTGCATCATATATTCGTTATGATCATACAAATAATCATATAATTTTTTAACATCACCATCGCTTTTTGGTATTCCATCTGAACCAATGTTGAATTCTGTTATCAAAGTAGAATTATCTCTAACTGCAGTTTGAATAACAGAAAGAATAGATGCTTGTTTGGGTTCACCATCTATTGTAAATGTGATATATTTGTCATCTTTTAGATTTTCATAGGTTTTTGACATTCCCTCCAATGTTTCAACTGAAGCAACATCTCCTTCTATAAGGATATATTCCTGTTCTTGGCTTGTAGATGGGAAATATTTATCAATGTTCATCATTAAATCCATTGATTCGTTACCTTCAGGCAAGAAATCATTCATATCAAAAGTAGTTTCAACTTGAACAGCACCAAATGCTAAAATTATTGTTGCCAAAACGGTAATTAAAATGATTTTTTTACGGTGTTTCAAAACAACGTTTGAGAATCTCTCCATATTGTTTTGAAGAGATATTCTATTGTTACTTTTTGAAACAAGTTTTTCATTGCTCTTCTTTCTATCAAGAATATATCTGACTGCTGCCTGGAATGTAAGTGCGTTAACTAAAGTAAATGAGATTCCAAGAGCGCACAGGATGCCAAAATCACGTAGTGGTGGAACTGTTGCTGATAAAAATGATAAAAATGCAAAAACTGTAGTTAATGTTGCAAGAAACATTGCTAATCCCACATCTCTGAGGGAATTTTTTATGGCATCGCCAGATCTTTTACCTTTTTTCAACTCTGATTTATAGTTATGGAAAAGATGAACAGAGTAATCCACACCTAGTCCTAAAAGCAAAGGAACGATTGCGACCATCATCATATTAAAACTGATTCCTAAGAGAACCATTGATCCAAAAAGCCATATTACTGATATGCTAAGACCTAGTAATGGTAAAAAGACATATGACAATCTTTTAAACATTATTAACAAAATCAGACAAATAACAAAAAAAGCAGCTGGCATAATTATAATATTCGCTTCCGTTGTCAATTCATCCATATCATTTGAAATAATTCCAGATCCTGTTGCCTTCATTGAGACATATTTTTCTTGATTATCTAAACTCATCAAAGTTTCTTCAATTTCACCACTTACTGGTCCTACTTGCATATAGCCAATGGTTCCATTCAAATAAACCATCATGAGCGTCAGACTAGGACCTGAATTCTCGTCATAATCATCTGATAAGAAAGCAATTGTTGATTTCTTTAAGTCTTCAATAAATAAAGGTTTAAAAAAATAAATTGCATCAGATTTTCCTGTATCAGGAGCTTCATCTAAAATTTTCCAGTTATCACTAATATCTTTTAAAGAAAGAGTTTCTACAGAGAATTCTTCGCTATTTAACATTTCAAATAATTCATCAAAATCTTCCCAAGAAAAATTACTAAATCTACTTAATACTCTTTCAGAGATTGGACCTATTATTGGTCCATTTTGAATTTTTTCAATTAAATTTTCAATATAACTAACATTAAATACTACTCTATTCCAAGGTTTATTAAGAACTGGAGATTGATAAATTCTAACACCTGCATTGGTATTACTAATTTTTGCAGGTAACTCCGCCCCTCCAAACTGCGGTGCAATACCAAATTTCCCTAATTCTTCTCTGTCAACTTCTATTTCAACCCTGTTTTCAGCAGTATTGAAAGTTACGTTTCCTGTTTCAAGAGCTAATGGAAAAGAGATATTTTGACCAGGTGCTTTTATCCAAAGATATGCTTCAGATTTATATGAATTGAACAATTGTCCTTCTCTAATATTATTAAAAATTTCTTTTATGTTATTTAGGATGCCCTTTCCAATATTCCATAGAGGTTTTGAAGGTTCAACATGAGCTGCTATCTGATAGCTCATATCAGCAAGCATTTTATCTGGAACTATTAGATTTTCAAAATCAATGTACCATTCCCATGTGTTTATTCTTCTATGGGGTGATGAAATTTTTTCGCTAAATTCAGAAAGATTATAGGTTTCGATAGAGAAAATAAAAGTGTCGTCAGTTCTATTGAGGTAATAATTTTTAATGTCTAAACTGTCAATACTTTTTCCACCAAGTAAATTTGGATGTGGGTCAAAATCGATTTCTTCATTTTTATCATCTGTTTCAAGAAACATTAGCTCATCAGTTTGAATTTTTGACATCATATCGTTGTATGCTATGAGTATTTGGTTATCTGTACAGTTTAAAAGTGTTTCACCGAATTCAATTTGACAGATTATATCAACAAATGCAGCTACGCTTATTGATCCATCTATTTTATCGTGTTGTTCACTTAATTCTTTTAGAACTCTATATTCCTCTTTTAAAGCTTGAGGGGTAACAACATTTTTTGCATTTTGTTTTTCAACATATATTATTATTATTTCGCCGGTTTGTCCGAAATATTCGTTTATTCTTGCCCCTGCGTTAACTATTTCGTTATCTGGCATGAAATCTTCAGTAGATGTTTCCATTTCTAGAGATGGAATTAGAGTGCCAAAACCTATAGTAATCAATAAAACAACTGTTACGACCAGCCATGGTCTTTTTTCTATAATGTCTCCCAGTTGTTTTAACATGTTTTTCTGTTCCTATTAAATGTGTGATTAGCTTAATTATTTCTGTCAGTTAACAAAACTTAATATATAATTTTATTTATATTATATGTGGCATTCTAGCTATTTCTATTTTTCGAATTATTAATAAATTTTTTTTTCAAAACATAAAAATTATATAAGAAATATTGATACTTCACGAAAGGGTGAGAGGTCTTTATGGATTTATCTATATTAGCGCCAATTGGAGGAATAGTAAGCTTAATTTTTGCAATAATTCTATACATTTCGATAAAAAAAGAAAATCCTGGTAATGAAAAAATGAAAGAGCTTAGTAAAGCTATTCGTGAAGGGGCCATGGCTTTTTTAAAAAGTGAATATAAGGTCTTGATTATTTTTGTAATAGTGGTTGCACTGTTGTTATTTATTGCATCATTATTTTTCACTCAAACGCAAATCCACTGGGGATCTAGTATTGCGTTCTTAATAGGAGCACTGTTTTCAGCTGTATCTGGAAATATTGGTATGAGAATGGCAACAATGGCAAATGCTAGAACTGCGGAGGGTGCGAAGAAAAATCTCAGTAAGGGTCTTTCAATTGCGTTTTCCAGCGGAGCAGTTATGGGAATGACTGTTGTTGGGCTTGGCGTTCTAGGATTAACTTTTGTATTTTATTTATTCAACCATTTGCTACCTTCTAGTTGGGTGATTATTGAAACAGGGTTAGATCGAACTTTGATTACGACAAATATACTTTTTGCATTTGGTTTTGGGGCATCATCGATAGCTTTATTTGCTCGTGTAGGTGGAGGGATCTATACTAAATCAGCAGATGTTGGTGCAGACCTGGTAGGAAAAGTTGAAGCAGGAATTCCAGAGGATGATCCAAGAAATCCTGCTGTTATTGCAGATCAAGTTGGAGATAACGTTGGTGATGTTGCTGGGATGGGTGCAGATCTTTTTGAATCGTATGTTGATTCGATTATTGCAACAATGGCGCTTGGGGCAATTGCTGGTGGATTTGCATTGCCAATTTATGGAATAAATGCTGTTCTCCTTCCTCTTATAATTGCGGGTATGGGAATTTTTGCATCGATAATTGGCACTATAATTGTGGTATTTGGTAAAGGAAAAAATGTTTATGGGGCGTTAAGAAATTCTTTGTTTTTAGCTACAGGTTTAACTGCTATTTTTGCAGGTATTGTAACTTGGTATTTGATAGATGATTTAAAACCATTTTATGCGATGCTTGCTGG
>MUGC01000109.1 GCA_002900535.1 Thermoplasmata archaeon M9B1D
CCAGTATCTTTTAAAGTTTCTTTTATCTCTGTTGAGTAGCTCATAAGAATTTATTTCCTTAGCTCGCCTAATGTTGTCACTCTTTCTGCAAATGCATTATGTTTATGTATGCTTTCTTCACTTTCGCTTCGAACAACAACTATTACATCGTCTGGAAGGTTTTTGTATTTTTTTAAAATTCTACTTAAAATATCACGAACTACATCTTCGACAAACTTTGGATTTTTATGTGCATCAAAAACAAGTTTTCCTTCTTCATCGCGTTTGAGAATGCTAAAAGTAGGGCTGCTAAATGATTCTTCAGCAATATCAATTAAATTATTTGCATCAACGGATCTATCTTCCCCGGGAACCTCAATCATAAGAGTAGTAATATTTCTTTGATTGTGCGTTGGTGGAATATATTTTTCTTTATATTTTCCAATGGCTTTAATGACTTCACGTGCACAAGGACAGGCAGTCATACCTATTGCACGAATGCCGATAAGCTTTTTTATTTCACCTGAATTTTTTGCCCTTGCCTCAGCAACAAGTATATATGGTTCAAGACCTTTTTTACCTGAAGGATAGTTTCTTTCAAGAAAATATTCAGCTTCTGCTTTAACTTCTGAAAAAGATGCGTAATCATGTTTTTTTAGTAAAAGTTTAGCAATGTGTGCACAGAAAGTCTCAAGATCAGGTACAGATTTTTTCAAATTTTCATCGATTATTTCTGAAACAAGTTCAAGGTTTCTACTCATGTGACTTCCCTTCTGTGTTGCAGGAAGATCAACAAACAAATCCATTTTGACAACAAGTGGAATAGCAGTTTTTTTACCTGGTCTTTTTATGTTTACAAGTTTTTTAACACCTGTAACACCCACTCTGGTTAATTTAAAATTTGAAGGTGAAGGGCTTGATTGAACATCAGGTAAATCAATTGCTCTCAGTTATGATTCCCCCGTACCCACAAAATAATTAGTATATAATTAATTTTGGGTTTCAACTCAGTTTTGTAAAAAAATCATTTACTTAATTTTATTAGTTATAAAATTATTATACATTTGTGGTTAGAGAGGGAATTGTTATGAAAAAGAAAAATTCTTATTGGAAAAACCTGTTACCAGCAACTTTTTCAACTCTATTTTTTATATTGCAAATCATCATTGGTATTTACCTATTACAGTTATCTTATGTTTCGCAAATTGAAATCTTAGCATACACGGGAGTTGGACTTTACATTTTTTCGGGTTTAATTTTTGGCATGCTTCCAGTTTTTCAATTTCGTAAAAAAGGTGAAGTAAAAAAAGGAACAAGTTATATTCATACAACCAGACTTGTTGATACTGGTATTTATTCTATTGTCCGTCATCCACAATACGTAACATTTATACTATGGGCAATTGCTGGTATGTTGCTTTTTCAACATTGGATTATTGTCTGTTTGGGAATACCAATTATTCCCCTAACTTATATTGACTTGATTAATGCAGATAGAGATGCGATTAAAAAATTTGGAGATGATTATAAAAGATATATGCAGAAAGTTCCAAGATTAAATTTTTTAATAGGCATAATTAGAGTGTTACAAAAGAAATAAAAACCTAAATTTTTTTGTGTAAACCTTTTGCAAAAAGTAAAATAAAGGATTGTTTATTCTCAGACAAGATTTTTGCCGCTGTGGCTTAGAGGTATAGCGATTCCTTGGTAAGGAATAGGTCGCGGGTTCAATTCCCGTCAGCGGCTTGCTAACAATTAGCACGTTAAAATGAATATTATAAAATAGCCGGGTGTAGGCCGTAGAAGAACCAATAAAAAAAAGTGCTTAATAGTTAAGAGCTTTTCGAAATGTTCTTCTTCAAAATATCACTAATTCTTTTTTCTAAATCTTTTATATCAAAAGGTTTCTCAATATAATCTGCACACACCGAATTGCTAGCTTCCTTAGCAAAGTTATCCGTCCGGGCAGTAAGAAAAACTACAGGAATATTTTTCCATTCAGGATTTTCTCTTAATCTATCTGAAAGCATCCATCCGCTCATCCCTGGCATCATAATATCCAACAATATCAGATCAGGGATCTGATTCGCACGTAGCAATCCAAGACATTTTTCCCCATCCTCAATACATACAACATCATACTCCACAGGATTATAATATTCCAAAGCTTGCTTAACAGAAAGTGTGAGCATGCCATCATCATCCACCACAAAAATTTTCTTTTTCATACTAATTTCCTCTCTTTTTCATATATATCTTCATAAAATAATTGTAAATTCAACACAATGTTGCATTTTTATAATTATAATTTGACTGTTATAGCATATAAATATATCTTGTTAGTACGTCAAAATGCAAAAAAGAAGATGAAAAATAGTATATACATGTAAAAGGTGCTGGGTGTAGGCATATGTGTTAATCACTAAATGCCTATACTTAAAAGATATATTTCTTTAATCTCCATCGGCTTTAGAAATAAGTTTTTCTTCTTATAAACGTAATAATTTTTCCAAAAAAAATCTAGGGGGCTTTTAACTTAAACACCGTACTCCCGTCAGCGGCTTGCTAATTATTAGCACGATTATTTAACAGGATAAAAAATAGAAAAAAGCTTTTGATTATTGATTTTTTAGCGATACTATTCGTTTTAGAATTTTTTCAAAGAAAGGAAAACGTTGAAAGAACCTTTGTAAAAACAAGGATGTTTTGATTTCTTTGCTTTTAGGCATGCTGACTTCAAGTGTTTCCCATTCACTCTCAGCACCCCTTGTATCTTTTGCTTTTGCTCTGATTGTATAGTTTTCTTTTATAGACCAAGTATGAGAAGAATTATAATATTCTCCAGAAGGCAATGTTCTTGTCCAACCAGTAGTTGAGTTATCGCCCCAATCTACATAATATGATATTTCATCTCCATTTAAATCAGTTGATATAAATTTATATTCATATTCTGTACCATGTTTCCCACTTGGTTTACCTGTAATTGTGGGTTTTTCTGGTGCAATATTATGCTTTGGTTTGATTAATGGATATTTATCTTGATTTGATCCACCAGCAATGTTATAAGGAGTATCACCAATCTCATTTTGGTCTGCATCTTCTCCTGTATAATCATCCCAAAAATTTCCTTCATCACTAACAGTATTATACCAAAAGTTGTTCATATCATCATAGGCATTTTCAATATTATTGATGAAATCATTATGATAGAAATTATTATCGGTACTATAATTTAAATGAATACCATAATCATTATTTTTTATAAGATTTCCAAAAATATAGTTACTGGAACAAAACTGCATTAACAAAGCATAAAATGATTCTATAATTGTATTATTACATATGATGTTTCCTATTATCAAATCAGCTAATGAATAAATCCATATACCAATTGAAGTGTTTTTTATATAATTATTAGAAAAAATATTAAAATTTGATGTTTTTATATAAATACCATATGCATTGTTATTAGTTAAATTAATAATTTTATTATAAGTAATTTCATTATTATCAGAATAACTAATTCTAATAGCATTATCATTATAGTAAAATTCGTTATTTAAAATTTTGGAATGATCTGTATACATTAAATAACAACCATAACAATCTATTGCTAGGTTGTCTTTTTTCTCATTTTCATTGTTATAGATAAATAAATTATCCTTAATCATTAAATTATTTTTTGATGATATACCTCTTGTTGATAACCCTATTAGATTATTCGCTATTATATTATTAGAAATAGTGACGAAATCTGATTGAATATCAATTCCTGAATCTGAATTAAGTGTATCTTTGGGGTCATGATCATTTCCACTGTTCTTAATTGTAAAACCATTGATTATTACATTATTAGAAATTATTTTCATTACATCATCTGTTTTATTTCCATCGATAATCGTATTTTCTTTTTCCTCACCAATTAAAAATATGGTTTTATCTACTAGTATATTCTCATTGTAGGTTCCACTATAAACAAAAACAGTATCACCAGAACTAGCGTTATCTACTGCATCCTGTATCCTTGTATAGTTTCCAGATCCATCTCCACCAACATAAAGTGTATTACCACTTACTTTCAAGATTTTACTAGGAGAAACAATGGCTAAAGAAGAAATTATTAGCAATATACTTACTGGAATTGCTACAATCCTTTTTTTCATACTTTATTCCCCCACAAATAAGATATTATTTTTATCTAGCAAAATTAAATAGATTAAGTTGTTTTTAAATCTTATTATAGTATATGTTACAAATTTAAAAAAATAACACTTGGAAACAACAAAATGTAAAATAATTTTTTTTAAAAAATATGGGTTAATTGATTGGTAGAGGGAGGTAAGAAAATAATTGGAAAGGAAGTTTTTTCAAACCGGATTACCAATCAACTCCCCATAATTAACATATGTTATCTAAATATATAAATATATCCTTGTTCATGTAACAAAATTTAAGAATATTATTTTTTAATTAATTAAAGTTGCATATAGATTAATTGTTAATGATTCACCCTAAAAATTTTAGAAACATCATATAATAATTTCTACTGCCACTTCATTTCTTCTTAAAAAACCAGGTGTAAACGGGCTGTTATATCTCATCAAAACCGGTTCACCTTTTATTTGTGTTTCATGAGTCTTTAATGTTGTGATAAGTTTTTGTATTTTATTTTGTACTTTCGTTTCGTTAGTACGACCACTAAATTGAAGAACTGCCATTGTTTTTTCTTTTTGTATTTCTATTTTTACCGC
>MUGC01000003.1 GCA_002900535.1 Thermoplasmata archaeon M9B1D
TAATTAGAGATTATAAAAGCCTAATGAATTATCAATATACATATAGAATTTTTGATTATTCAGATGGTTCAAACGGAAAAAGAGACTATAATGATTGGGCTGCTATTAATCTTAGTTATTTTGAAAAGCCTTGAAATTCAAATTTTATAATATAATTATTCAGAGAATTATTTAAAATAAAATTTTTATAAGTTTAATTCTTGTAATTGCTATTATTGTTTTTGTTTTTTTAATTGTTTTATTTTCTGGTTCTGAAACGAAGGACATTGAGGTAAATGTATTGAATATTGAATATGAAAATAATCAATATTTTGTCAATATATCTCTTAAAAATAATCAAGATAAAATAGGCTGGATCTCTGGTACATCTTTAGTAACAGTTGAAGAAGACGATATTCATTTAACAGGAGCAGGCATAGATGAAAAAGTTGAGCCTGGAGAAACAATCTATTTGCAATTATTTTCTTTAGAGGTTGATGAAAGCATAACTGATCCTCCGTTAACATTAAGTTATACTGTTTTTCCTAGTGGGAAAACATATTCTGTTGAAATTTAAAAGAATTGCGATTAACAGTGCTAATAATTATCAGAGGCCCGAGGCGGGATTTGAATCCACAGTCCCATATGTTGCCAGGCTACACTACTCGGGCCATGATTATTTTTTTGTCAGCAATGAATAAGTCCATATTTAAATTATATGCTATTGTTTTTTTTGTTTTAAAATGAATTCATTATAATTTACAACTTTGTTCTGAAAAACAAAAATAAAATAATCTTTTTTTATTTTACCTAATCTCATGCAGGGGTAGCCAAGCTTGGCCAACGGCGCAAGATTCAGAGTCTTGTCCTGAAGAGGTCCATGGGTTCAAATCCCTTCCCCTGCACTAATATACCGGTAAAATTTAAATACTCATATAATATTCATTTTTTTGATTGAATGACGACTGATAAGGAGAAAAAAAATTTAAAAAATATCTCAAAAGAAAGACTTGCCTATATTTATCTACCAACACATGAGATGCTAAATCAATGGAAAGAAAATGCTGAAAAAAGCAATACATCTCTTTCAAAATTTGTTATAGAACATGTAACTAATTCTCTTAATCAGGAAAAAGAAAATCCAAGTATGTCTACCAGAGTGAAACTAATTGAAGACAACAGGCGTCTTAAAGAAGAAAATGCGGAACTATTAAAGCAAATCAGGGAGCAGGATAGCCATATTGAAATGCTTGAAAAAGAAGCACGCTCTCATGTTATTGAACCATTTCTTGAACCAAACTTCAAAGGTCAAATGCATTATAGTTCAAATCTAATAAATTTATTTAAAAAAGAAATTGAAGTACCTAAAGAGGAGTTGTATAAAAAATTAAGGATAAACCCATTGGATGCAGATGCAGCACGTGCAATTCAAATTCAGATTCAGGTCCTTGAGCAGTATGGTCTTTTGAAGGATATTGGTGGTAAATGGAGATGGAAGGCATAAAGGATAAAGAACTGATAGATGGGTTTATACAGGATTGTAAAACAAGAAGGATGAGTAAGCATACCGTTGAAAGTTATAGGTCATCATTGAATCTTTTATTGAAATTCATATCTGAAAAAAATTATGATTTCTTAAACGTGGATAAAAAAATCTTCACTGATTATATTGATTATCTAAATAAACAAGATGTCTCTTTTTCAACTCTGAAAAACAGATTTTCTACCTATAATTCTTTTTATGATTATCTAAAATACGAAGATATACTACATGATAATATTGTTAAAGATGTTTGTAAACGATATCTTTCAAAATACAAAGATAACGGTGGTGAGAAAAGAAAGATAGTATCAGTAGTAGAAATGGCACAGTTTATTAACATGATACCTGACATACGAGATAAAGCAGTTGTTTTATTATTTGCCAAGACAGGGATAAGACGCAGGGAATTGGTTTCTCTTGATTTAGATGATATTAATTGGGAAAAGATGTGTATTACGTTGAAACCTACGAATAAGCGTAGCAACAGAATTGTTTATTTTGATTATGAAACTGTTAGAATTTTGAAAAGGTGGCTGAGAAAACGTGAGATGGTTGCAGATCAGTCAAATAAAGCATTATTTGTATCTTATACGAATAAGAAAAAGCGTTTGAATAGAAACGGTGTTGCCTATATTTTTGTTAAATGGGCTATTGTTGCTGGTTTACATAATTCTAATTCAGATAAACTATCTGAGAAGTTTACTCCTCATTGTTGCCGTCATTGGTTTACAACTCATTTACGAAATGGTGGTGAAGGTATGCCACGTGAATATATCAAAGAATTACGTGGCGATGCTCATAAAGATGCTATGGATGTTTATAATCATATTGACCATGAAAAATTAAAAAAATCATATATGGCGAATATTCCTCAACTTGGAATATTTTAATTGATAGTTTTTTTAATTATTTAAAAAATTAATTATTTTATCGTAAAAAATACGCATCTAAATTCTATATGGAAGTATTAATTTGAGGGAATATCTCTAAAAAGGATACGAGATTATTAATACGTTTTTGTGCAACTGATGCTTTCAACCACATTTCCTCAACATTTTTTTTATTAATTTCAGGTGATTTTTTTACTTTTCTAAGCAACTCTTCAAGATCATTATCATTACGTGTTTTTTTTAATAGAAATCTGATACCCTCATCATTAAAAAATCTTTCAAAATCTTCAGGATTTGCTTGAATCATTTCATTATAAATAATTTGGTTTTCTTCGCTAAGATCCTCTTTAACAGTTTCATTATTACTTATCAAACTATATTTTTGACCTATAAAGTCTGTTTTTAGTCTTAATGACAATAACATGATTAGACCTTCTTTCTTTTCCTTAGTTATTTTAGGAAAAGTTGCCTTTACTATTGAATCTATCTCTTTGGTGATTTTTCTTCTTAATTTATAAAAATTCAATTCCATCTTTTTTAATTCTTCTATTTCTTTAAAAGGGTCTTTAAAGAGAGTAGGGTTTTTTTCTAATAAATCTTCTATATTTTTTTTGAATAAAGGAGAAATAGGTTTTTTTTCAAAATGAAGTGATATAAAAGGGATTTTAATTTCAGGTGGAACCATTGGGTCAAAAAATTTATAAAGTCTATTTAGGTCTTGCCTTAATGTTTTTATAATTGGTTCAAAGTCTATATTTATTTGTTTTAATTTTTTTTTATCATACTTTTTATGAATCCATGCATTTTTTTTTAAAATAGGATGTAGAACTGAACATGCTGTTTCCAAATCTTTTTCCATATAATTTAGAAGTCTTCGTACTGTCTCTCTGTTAGCTTTTTTATTACCATATTCATTTTTTAATTTTTGAACAATTTCGCTCGTAATCAAAGGGTTTCCTTTTTCATTTAGTAGTATAGTATCAATTTGTTTGATGGTTTCTTGGCTCATTTATTATTCAACTTCATTTTTTTTGTTGCATACCCACAATATTTATTGGATTGCAATGAAGAACATGTACGCTATTAAGGTCTTTCAGTGAAACACTATGAAACACATGAATATAATCGTTTCCGTAAGATTTCCTTTTTCGGATGTTGCTTTATTGAAGGAAGTATCAAAGAATAGAGGACAGGATGTAAGTGATTTTATTCGTTTTTCGGTAAAGCGGGAGTTAGCTCGTCTATCTTTTTTATCTGATAAAGAAATGAAGTCCTTGGGGATAAAAAGAGGTTAATAAAATGCAGCTTCAAGCCTATAACGAAATTATCGGTTTTTTAAATAAAATCGCAAAGGGAGAAAACAGAGTGAAACTTGAATTTGGTATAGTATATAACATTGAGATTCCTGAAGATGTAATTGAAGAAAAAAGGTTAGATGAGCTAATTGGGAAAAGAGTTGGGATTTTAAATGTAGGTGATGGCAGATATAAAATTCGGAGGATTTCAAATAAAAAAGAAAAAGAGGTATAATCGTGGTAGAAGTCGGTGATTCCATCATAATTAACAAAGAAGTTGAGGCGATAATCACAGTTTTATTTCTAGTTCAGGATGGGCGTTGGTTTATCGGATACAAAGTAAAAAACCTGAAAGAAGAAGGTTATTTTTTGGAAGGCGATCAAAAATTTGAGGTAATTGACAGACAAGTTGACAGAATGAGGTATATTTAGTGAAGAAGAAGGTATCACGTTTGGAAATATATCAATTACTGATAGGAACCCATTTAAATTATCCTGGTGAACAGCATTATATTACAAAAATTGCAGAAATCCTTAATGTTAGTAAGCAATGTATATCTAAATTTGTTAAAGAAATGGAAAATGGAGGATATATTAGGTGTGATACTCCAAATGCAAACCAGAAATTCTATTCAGCAACAACAAAGATATATGATGCTGAAAAACCAATAAGTCTTGATGGATATGAGTTAACAGATTTAGGACGTAGACCTGGGATTATTGTTCAGAAGGCAAGGTTTAAAATTAGGATAGAACGTGAATACACTGATTTTTTCAATCTATGTAATAAAAACTTGAAGCCTTGGAAGTGGGGTAATTGTAACTGTATCAAGTATGTATCTAAAGTTTTTGATAATTTTGATACTTTTGAATTTAGAAAGACGGGGAAGGATAAGCTAATTGTGATTGTCCCAGGTCTTTGCTTTAAAAAGTGTGAGTTAGGTATTGCGCATCATACATTATTTTGGATTACTTTTGAGGCGTTGAAATGGTTTGCTAAAAAAGCTAAGATAAGATTTGATTGGAATACTTTACATCTTTGTCAGAAACCGCACATAACACGTGCTGCACATGCTGCTTGGGTAAAAAGAATTGCTAATAATTTTTCTTTAAGCATTGATGGAAAGATGTTAGATAGTTCTGGTGGTAAGGAGAACTGGGAATGTCTTGTTTTTGATGAGGGTCTTGTTGATGCTGTTGGAGCTTTGGAAAATTGGGATAATATTGCAGTTATGCAGGGTGAAATTAAAAGGTTGCATAGTAGAATGGATGGTTTTGAAAATGTAGCATTGCCTGCTTTGCAACATAGTGTTGATACGATTTTGAAAGAAACATTGAAAATTAATAATATTCTTAAACCAAAGTCAACACCTGATGACCTGAATAATCCTTGTTATGGTTGATTTTTAAGAAGAAAAGAGGTGAAAAAAAATGAATATAAAAAAACAAAAAGAAAAGAAAGCTGACTACAGAGGAGATTGATATGACTAGGGTTCTTGGTTGCAAGGTGCCTGATGAAGTTTATTATAAAATTGCTTCATTAGGACCAATAAGCGATACAATGCGTAATGCAATAAATTATTACTTAAAGCATAATCAAAACATCAAAGTTAACCATGTTAAATCTGCCAGAAATAAACATTCTAACAAAGACTAATAGTAGATGATTTAGAAAATACTAAAACAGGTTAACCATGATATTTATGAATGTAGCACTATACGCAAGGGTTTCAACTAAAGACCAGGATCCAAAAATGCAGAGAAATGCTTTAATTGATAAAGCAAGAAGAGAATCTTGGAATTACGAACTATTTGAAGAAAAAGAATCAACACGAAAATCCAGACCTATCAAATATCAACTTTATCAGCGTCTTCTGAGCAAGGAGTTTGATGGTGTTTGTGTTTGGAAAATTGATAGGTGGGCACGAAGCACTCAGGAATTGAGCAGAGAGGTTACTACATTGTTTAATAAAGGCGTGAAATTCATCTCATTGACTGACAATATTGACCTATCTAATGCTTCTGGGATGCTCCAATTTAATATTATCTCAGCTTTTGCCCAGTTTGAGCGGGATATCATTTCTGAACGCACTAAAGAGGGTTTAAAAAATGCTAAGAATGTAGGTAAACGTGGAAAAGATAAGGGAGGGCGGAGACGGTCTGGTTATTATCAGCGATGGAGTTAATAATTAATTTTAATGGGAATGTAACTTATAATTTTTTTTTAGTATCATAGTATCACCTGCCTAAAAAAATGAGACTAATTTATCCCAAACTAGCTTAATAAAAGAATAGTAAAAAAAGGGTCCCCTGCAAAATATGAATTTTCATAGGGTTTTAAATTTCAAATAAATAAACGGACGTTTTTTTAACTAATGTTTTAAAACAAATTAATAAATGATTATAATATTTAGAGCGCTTATATCATTTGGACAATTATGAATTTAAAACAAATCAAAAAAATAGTCAAATCCAATATTTTTATTATACTTTTAATTGCATTCCTTATCATAAATATAGTAATTTTGTTTGTAATTGATGGACCGTTATGGGGTTTCTTCTGTATTACACTATTTATTTTAATGTGTTTTACTTTGGGTTTTGCAATATATTTGTATCTTAAAAATCTAAATTATAAGAAAGCACGCAAGATAGGATTGTTACTTGCTATTCTAATATTGATTTTATTATTAACTCCATATATGATTCTTATGACTCATTTGAAGGCAGAGGCAAATAGACCAGAACTGCAAAAACTTGTGAAAACAATTATTTCTGATTCTGATACAGATGAAGCGAAAACAAAAAAGTTACTTGAATGGTTCAATACAAGCAAAAACAACATTTATAACAATTATTATTTAAAAGTTAAAGGAACACTTGGTTTTGGAGGTAAGATACGAGTTTACCTGGGAGAACCATATATTGGCATACGAACCTTTAATGATAAGGATTCTTTATGGATTTTAACCAGCAGATACGGACATTGTGGTGAATATGCTTTAATCTTCAGGGATATGGCTGATGAAGCAGGTTTAACTGTGAGAAGGGCCAGATGTTTTGGAGAAGACCATGAATGGAATGAGGTCCTAATCAATGGAACATGGATAGTAATAGATGCTACAAGAGTTGGAACTGCGAAAGACAATGGATATAATGTTTCTCCAAAATTTATGGAAAAAAAAGTAGCAGGTAATCGTGGAACAACAGAAGGTAATGTGTCATATGTTATAGCAGAATACCTTAATGGAACTATTGTAGATATAACATCACGTTATACAAAAATAGTAAACATAAGTATAGCCGCTCAGGATGAAAATGGTAATACACTTTCCAATGTTAAAATCAAGATAAAATCAAACAATAGGTACAGCGCTTACGATACAAGATTAAGCAATACAACAAATCAAAATGGAATATGCTCATTTACTTTAGGTGGCGGAGATTATATTTTTGAATCAATAACTAATGATATTATTCCTCTTTTCAGAGAGAAATCTATAGTATTTACTGAGGATATTCCTAATTTAAACTTCACAGTTGTTTTAAAAAGCGACTGGACGAAGAACGAAGTGTTATTTTATGGTGTTATTTCAGGAATTGTTATAGCAGTGTTATTTATTTTCATATTTTACATAAAGAAAAAAAAGATTTAATTTATATTATTTGGTTTAGTATTTTTTCAAAGAATGGAAAACATCCTACTATCCTTGAAAGCAATTGTAAAGAGTTGAAAATGTATATCTTTGGCATTATTATCCTACTCGTGCTCCAGTCACCTTCACTACCATCATATGTATCACGTGCTTTAGCCCTAACTTGATAACTACCACGTTCAGACCAAGAATAACTCAAAGAAATAACCATATCTGAATCAAACGATCCCAGCCAACTGGTAGAATTACCATCACCCCAATCCACAAACAACTCAATATCATCAAACTCCGGGTCATGCACAGTGAAATTAAACAAATAAAAAATATTCACACCACCATGATCAGGTCCATCTATCACAGGAGCCTCCGGTGGTTGATTAACATCATTACGGCCAAACGCATATAATATACCATACGGCTCACCATCATTAAGATAATGCGATGAACTACCAATGTACACATTTCCCATAGTATCAATAGATGGAGAAGAAGGACAGCCGTCATTAGCTGTTTTTTTCTGCCATTTCAAAGTACCATCATTATTAATCGCAAAGATATATCCTCCATCCACAGTTCCTTTTGTAACTCCAATATAGATAGTACCATCAGCAGAAATAGCAGGTGAAGAATGTCCACTATGTTTATCATCCCCAAAAATATAATGCCATTTCAAAGTACCATCAGGATACAAAGCAGACAACCGTCTTCCACCAATATAAATAACTCCCTCCTCATCAATAGCGGCACCAGCTGAACCATCACCAACATCATGATACTTCCATTTTAAAGAGCCATCTGGATTCAACGCATATAAATAATCATCAAAAGAATCAAAATAAACCGTGCCATCTTTACCGACTGCTGGATGAGATTTCACCCAGCCACCGGTTTTAAACCGCCAGCGAAGTGTACCATCAGGGTTCATTGCATAAAAATAATTATCTGCTGATCCAATATAGATAGTGCCATCATCAGCAATAGCTGGGTCAGATACGATCCAGTAACCTGTGTCATAATACCATTTCTCTGTTCCATTTGGATATAACGCATATATTCTACCATTGTTTTCTGGTCCCATAGCACCGAAAAAAATTGTTCCATCCTTTGCAATAGCTGGAGAAGATGATATCGATGCAAATCGTCCAGCCCAAAATTTCCATTTAAACGTACCATCCGGGTTAATTGCATATAAATAATGCCCATATGTTCCAATATAAACTGTTCCATCACTCGCAAGAGCAGGTGTAGACCAAATCCACTCATTAACCCTATAACGCCATTTCAACGAACCATTAGGATACATTGCATAAAGATAATAACCGAAATCACCGAAATACAACACACCCTCATCATCAATTGCAATGCCACTTTCGATTTTATCAACTTCATACTTCCATTTCACCATTCCATTATTATCCATTGTATTATATGGACTGAGTCCAGTGTGATGCCGGTTTTGACTTTTCATCGGCCAACATGAATCCATCAATGCATCATCAATAATAGTAACAGTATTATTGAAAGAAGAACCTGTATCTAATTTTCCTCCTTCACAAACATCTTTATCATTAAAATAAGAGGAATCATAATTCAGCTTGGTTTTAGAAAAAATATCAAACTGAGATCGTTCTATATCTTTCAGGTAGTATTCCTCAAAGTCAATATTATCATAATATTGATCTGTTTTTTCAATTATTGTCATAGTACTTGTTGATATGGGGATAAGAAAATTAAGTATTATAATAAAAGTTACAAGTAACATAATATAATGATTTCTAAAACGTATCATTCTGGATATTAACCTCCAAAAACATATTATGCTGATTAATCTTATTAAAGTTACTATAGAAATTTACTTGTTAACAATTAATCCCAATAAAAAGAAATATAGTTGTCAAAAGTTTGTAATAATAGTTAAATATGATTATTATATTCTTTTCTCGAAGGAAAAAATTGTTTAGGTATCATATTTTTTAATGAGGAGGAGTAGTTTATGATAAAAACTATATTTAAAAAAATTTTAATTTTTTTTATAAGCATTTGTTTATTATTACCAACAATACTTCTTACTTCTAATAATGTATCTAGTGAGGAACAAGAGTCTAATGAATATTTGTATATATTCCGTGAAGGTGAAAGCTGGGATCATAGCTATGATAATTATACTGGTTTAAACTGGTTAAACAAAAACTGGGGCGACATCTCGGAGGATGCTTCTGATGGATCATATGCATATGCCCAAAGCATTGAAGGAACCGGCGACTATGCAGAATGGGATTTCAATGTCCATCATGCTGGAACATATAAAATATGGGTGAGAGGCTATCATATAGGAAGTTGGGATATATGTACAAATATTTCTCTTGAATGGAATGGATCTCAAGTTGGCTCGACTCAGAACTGGAAAGAATATATTATTGGTCGATGGGAATGGACTTATTTCGGAAATGTAACCTGTGTTGCAGATACATTAGCTACTATTCGTATTAAATCACTGGATGAAGGATGGGTTCCAGTTGATAAGTTATTGATAACTAATGATACAGGTTATAATCCAAGTGGGGTTGAGGATGACGTTGGTTCTTTTACTCACGATATTGGTGAAAGAATACCCTATTGGCTGGATGATATCTATGATTTGAATTATGATTTTATTTACAATAAGACCAAATCTCTGAGTCGTGTTATTCTTGATTCATATGATGAAGATGTTGAAATTGCTAAAGGTCGTGCATTCGGAACACTAGGAGAACAAGATGCGGCTAATAAATTAACGGATTGGTTTAAAGAAGAAATTGGTATTCATACCGCCAGAGAACGATTGATCGCCTATCCCGGAAAGGGGATCAATGATAAAATGGAGATCAAAGCACTAGGATTAATAATAAATAACAATGGAACCGAACAAAAAATAGACCAAGTATTCATGGGAGTGAACTCATCAAGAAATCACTTCTTCAAATTAGATTCATCCGACAATGGAAATTATACATGCACAAATATCAAAGTAAGAAACTGGTACGAAGCACACAAACAAGACAGATCATTCCCAGATATTTTTGATGCAAATTTTACAACTTTCTTAAACAATAAAGCAGAAGAAATCCTTAATGAAACACTATACATAGTGCAAACAACAAATGCCACGTTCCAAGGAACACTATTCAATATGACACTTAAATATTACGAAGAATATCATGATATATCATTTTCAAACCCAGATAAAAATAATAGTGATAATTGGAATACGACACTTCTTGGATACAATAGATCCACAGAAGAGCCTTATGTTTGGATTATTGAAGACCCATGGAATAACCCAAACCCCAGTATAACATTTCCAGCCAAAGTAGATTTTCTTTATAATATACTCTTAGGTGGTAAGAATTATCTTGTTGAGGATTATTTTAGTAAATTCTTTTTACTAACTTATTTAATTAGAATTATTACAAGTTTTGGTTATGATAATTGCAAAGGAATAATACTATATGATTTCAATAATAATACACATAACATGGTAAAAACACAAGTATTTAGCCATCCTTTTAAGGAAAACCCTGTTTATAATCCAGATTGCATACTTCCTTTAATGGGTCTTCCATTGATCTTCATAAATGGAACCACAGGGCAGATGATAAACGAAAGCTACGAATACTACAATATCAGCTTTTACCGAGATCAAAGCTACAATGACTCAGTAAACAGCTACAACATCATAGGAACCATTTATGGAGTAGAACAAAATAAAACCATTATCCTAAGCAGTCTATATGACAGCTGGTGGAACCAGGGAACAACAGACTCAGCAATCGGGATGTCCATAGTCCTAGCTATCGCTAAATACTACAAAGAAAACAAAATCATACCCCGATATAATCTAAAATTTATATGTTTCTCAGGAGAGGAATACGGGTATTTAGGTGCTAAAAGCTATGAAGCACGACATAAAGATGAAGAAATCCTTGCAATAATTGATCTAAATCAGCTAGGATTTGAAGAACGATATGATATACCCCTGAACTTTACCATGTATGTAAATAATGAAACAGTAAACGAGTCATTATATCCCATTGTAGAAAGATCAGATTATGAGAATCGGACATTTCATCATGCAAATTTTACAACATATATCAGTGCAAACGGTGGACCAAGTAATGATAGACCATTTGCTACAAAACGTAATGAATCCGGTATTCAAACAGTATGTTTTTTGAAGGATACAGGTTGGACATTACATCATCGAGATGGTAAGAACCAGACTAATAATCCACATACTGATGGAGACGTATTAAGCTATTATAATGAAACCTATGTAAGGGTTGTCGCAGAGATGGTTCTAAATGTTACCAGATACCTTACTGAGGAATCAATAGTTTTAGGTGAAAACTGGAATATGATCACAATACCATATAAAAATAATTGGAACGCAAGTGACCTAGTAACTAATCTATCTAACTGCACATCAGTAGTAAAATGGAACCCCAGTGAACAATCATACTGGATCTACCTACCCGATTACCCAGCGTTTGATTTTGAACTAAAACCAGGAAACGCCTATTATGTAGAAATGAATAAAACAGATCTATTAGGTATGAATGGGACACCTGTAACAGATAATGATGTAAATATCTCATTAGAAATAGGCTGGAATCTTATAGGCTGGTATAAAGACTCCAGCATCATGGCCAGTGAATTAGCAGATAAATTAAATGGTTGCACAATGATAGCTAAATATAACCCTGTTGAACAATCCTACTGGATTTATCTACCAGGCTATCCTCTATTTGATTTCCCTATATCTAAGTACATGGGTATATTTGCCCTTATCAATGAGAGCGGCGGCTGGTATGGCAATGGAACAAGCGAAGAAAGCGGTGAGGATTCATCTGATGGAGGAAAACAAGGTAACCAAAGCAATACTCCAAGTATGCCTTATCCAATTTATGGAAAAGCCTACTACCGAAACCTGACAAACCCAGCGGATAATGCAAATATTATGCTTATCAATCTAAATACAAGTGAAAGTCTTAACACAAGTATAAATGCAAATTATACTGGTTGTTATATTATTGACCTTGGTCAACTAAATCAAACCATTAATAATAATGATACACTAAGAATCATTATCAACGGCACAGGAAACTACTCTGGATGGACAAGTCAAAAAGACATCAAGCTCAATACCTCCATGCCTGGTGAGCGTGTTCCTGATATTTTTATAAACCCATCTAATATCTCTCTGCTTACAGGATGGAATCTTATAACAGTTCCTGTGAATAATACATGGAATGCAAGTAACCTAGCTGAAAATATAACAGGCTGCCAAACCATAACCTGTTGGGATCCAGGTAATCAAACCTATCATTCATATATAAAAGATGGACCAGAAGGATTTGATTTCTCAATCGATGATGGAAAAGGATACTATATTAATGTTAATCAAACTAGTGTTTTATCATGGTTGGATTCTGGTGAGCCTATAACTAATGCAAGCATCAATTATGTAACAGGTTGGAATCTCATTGGTTGGTATAATGACTCTAGTATCAATGCTAGTAGTCTATTAGAGGATATTAATAATTCTGATTCTCTTGAACCTGATCAGTATGTATTGTCAATAACTAGATGGAACTCTGGTAATCAAACCTATCATAACTTTACAGTTGGAGATCCACCAGGTAAGGATTTTGAAATAATCAAGGGAATGGGTGTTGTTGTTGATATACATAATACCTCAGGTGGTGGAGGTGGAAGTAACCCTGGGATACCTCATACTATTTGGGGTTATGCATATTATTCAGATTCTAATATTCATGCAAATAATGCAAATGTAGTTATCCATAACAAAGAAACTAGCGAGCAGATATACACTGTT
Source organism: Thermoplasmata archaeon M9B1D (assembly GCA_002900535.1). Classification (GTDB taxonomy): domain Archaea; phylum Thermoplasmatota; class E2; order DHVEG-1; family DHVEG-1; genus M9B1D. The sequence continues at coordinate 13,239 of MUGC01000003.1, forward strand.
GTTGGAGAATCCGCATCTGGATGTTATATGCAGGAACTTTGTAATCTACCATCGGGTTGGTCTGATGAAGATATTATAACAATTACTGTTGATAGCACAAGTGAAGATATTTATGAAGGTTGGGCTGGTTATATAGAGATAACTGCAAATAATTCCGTGGGTAATCAAAAAATACAAAACATAATGGTTTATGGAGAAGATAGTACTGTAATAAGGTATGATAATGGTTCAGAAGAATCAACGGTCATACTGGATAATAGTACAGATGAAGTATTAAAAACACTTATTGTTGATTCTGAATATCTTGAAACAGCATCTAGTGCTAAACTTTGGATATATGCAAAAGCAGATGGTGAGGATATGGAAAATTCTAGTCATAGAATCACTGTGAATAACGATAGTAAATGTGTTATCTTTTTTGATCCGATAGCTACGTTTGGTTATAGTTATAGTTGGCAGTCGTTCAATATTGAGCTAGAATGGTTAACATCGGATTCTAATACCTTCTCAGTTGTTGATGCGTATACTAGTGAGCAGATAAATGATCTTAAAGTTGGGATTGATACAGAGAATGACTGTGATATGAGCCAATGGAAGGAAACCAGTGGATCGTTGCCACCTGCTGATGAATGTGAAGGGGAGCTTTTGATGGTGTTGCAGTTATTTTATGAATAAGGATAACCCAAACGAGCCTAATAAAGGATAAATATATGTTAGCTAATGATTTTTTTTGAGAATGTGGAATCGCCTTCTCATCATCGTCCGGTTGTTCAAATATCGCCCTGTGGAATCAGGTGTTCCATGTTCTCTCCATGGGGCTATAATATTAAAAAATTATAGGTAAACTTACCTATAGTAACATAAGGTGATTTTATGCGTGATATGATGACCCTTGAAGAGTTAAGAAAATGGGTGAAAAATAAACAAATACGGATATGGCGAAGAGCTTTATTTTTACTCTATTCGGATGGATCTTTATCATTATCGGAGATATCATATGATTTAAATGCAGATAGATCAGGAGTTGAACGACAACTGAAGAAGATGGCTATAGATCACTGGGTAAGAAGAAAAAATCATAAGTGGGAAATAACCGATACTGGGATCACTAAAGTAAAAAATGATCAAAAATATGGAAGCATGCCTACTCGTAAATGGGGTGTTTATTACTAGGTTTTTTTTTCTTTAATCACTATGTTTTCAGTATATGAGCTTCTTTCGTTGTAGATACAAGCCGTCTATAGCTAATTTTGAATTAAATTGTTGTAAGTTTGCCGTACGAGCACCAGTTTATCAAGCGAAAATTTTACCGATACGCAACAGGAGGGAAAAACCACTAGGAGATGTTTCACGTTAACGTCAAAAGCCCTTTTTTAATACGATATATCTATATCGTTTTTTGAGGAAAAATTCCAAAAAAATTTCAACAGGCAAAACTGCCATGAAAAAACCGCTAAAAAAATAAAAAAATCAACGTATTGGCTGTAAGGGTGTTTTACCGATAACAATGGTTAAGAGTTGAGAAAGAGGAATTTTCTATAAGGGTAGGCTTATCGGTAAAGATCTAAGATTTTTGTTTTATAAACCAAAATTATATATTCTAAGAGTGATATTGATATTTGGGGGAAAGATATTGCGAAAGATACTATGTTTGGTTATTATTCTATTGTTTTGCTTATCCTCTATTTTACCTGTGGTTAATAGTGTATATGTTGAAAAGAGTACATATACTTTAGAAAGTTCATTTGATTGTGACCCACAAGATGCACCATGGCCTATGAAAGATCACGATTTACATCATACTGGTCGTAGCCAATATAGTACATCGGAAAATTCATTAATAGAAAAATGGAGATTTAATTCAGGTGGTAGTAGTGATTTTGATCCAATGATAGATAAAGATGGAACAATATATATTGAAGGATATTATAATTCTAAACCATTTTATTTAATGGCTATTAATCCTAATGGTACGTTAAAATGGGCAACATATATGGATGATAGTGCAATAAGTGGTCCTACACCTACTATTTCAAAAGACAATATACTATATGTTGGTACTTGGGCTGCATTATATGCTTTAAATCCTTTGAATGGTGAAAAGATATGGAAACATGGATGTAATGGTCTTTTTTCATCTCCAGCTATAGGTGATGATGGAACTATTTATGTTGGCGAATTATGGAATGGATATGGAGGAAAACTATTAGCAATAAATCCAAATGGAACAAGAAAATGGAGCTTTAAAACTAATATGTCAATAATGGGTTCTCCAGCTATTGGTGATGATGGAACTATTTATGTTGGTTCAGGAAATTATTATTTTTATGCTATTAATCCAAATGGAACTTTAAAATGGAAATATAAAACAGGTGATTGGATCGGTGGATCACCTTCTATTGGTGACGATGGAACTATCTATGTAGGGTCTTATGATGATTATATATATGCATTTCAACCAAATGGTACTATTAAATGGAAATTAAGGTTAGGAAGAGGCATTGAATCTACACCTACAATTGGATATGATGGTACTATTTATGCAGGGTCTGATAAATTGTATGCAATAAATCCAGATGGTTCTATTAAATGGGAGTTTGAGCCAAATGGTATTATTGGATTTTCATCTCCAATAATTGATGGTGATGGTACAATATTTTTTTGTGGAGATTTTGGAGAGTATAATGGTATCGTTGCAGTTAATCCTGATGGTACAGAAAGATGGCGAAAATTGCTTACTATAAATGATTTTGATTATGATAAAACACCTGCTATTAGTTCTGATGGCACAGTTTATGTTGTCACTAACAAATTATATATGATTGATCCAAAATATGATGCTTACAGATGGACTAGTTACTTAAGTGCATTTGGAAATATTTATTCAAATGTGCCACCTGAGAAACCAATTGTTTTAAATAATAATAGTAATGGTACAGTTGATGTAAGTTATATTTTTGAATTTAAAGTTATTGAACCTGATGTCAATCCATTTCGCTTGTTTATTGATTGGGGAGATGGAAGTATAACAAGTGATGAACTACAGAGTGCTTCTGATGAGAAAATGTATAGATTCCATTCTTATAAATCCAAAGGTGTATATGATATTAAAGTTTGGGCTGTTGATGTGTTAAATGTTTCCAGTGATGTTCTTAATATAAATTTTAATATAGATAATACTAAACCTTCAACACCAACTATTAGTGGTCCAAGCACTGCAAGATCAGGAGAAGAAATTACTATAAAGGTTAGATCAACTGATTTAGAGCAAGAAGAAATTTATTATCGTGTATGGTGGCATGATGGAACCAATAGTGGTTGGGATGGTCCCTATAAATCAGGTGAAACTATAGATTTTTCACATACTTATAATAAAATTGATCATAATCCTATCATTCAAGTTGAATCAAAAGATAATTTTGGTGGGGTTTCAGATTTTGGTCTGCATATAATTGTTATATCAAAAATAAAAACTTTTTCTAGCTTTATGAATAATAATATTATTCATAAATTATTTTTAAAATTTAAAGACAAAATTTCATATTTTTTTGATTGGGATGATGGTACTAATAGTAGCTGGACTAAATATGACCTTTCTGATAATTTAGTAAATGTTATACATAATTGGACAAAAAAAGGAACTTATAATATAAAAGTAAAGGCAAAAGATGAACATGGTTACGAAAGCGACTGGGCAACACTAACTGTGAGTATGCCAAAAAACAAAGTAAATAATAAATTCCTCAATACTGCAATTTTTGAGAGAACATCATATGCAACTATTGACGATGATGAACCACCATATACCCATCTTTACTTTGATACCGTAACCGGTGAAGTAACCCTTATAGCAGTTGATTACCCTATCGGTGGGCAGTGGTCGGGAGTAAAGGCAACCTATTACAAGATTGACTCCGGAGACTTTGAAGTCTACACAGCCCCATTCATACTACCAGAAGGTACACATACTGTATACTTCTATTCAGAAGACATAATGGGTAACAAAGAAAGTACAAGATCAAAAACCCTTACTCTTGATACAACACCACCAACAGTATGTATAACCTCACCAAAGGAAGGAGGCAGGGTATATCTCTTCGGAAAACCGATAATGGTTCGCCCCCTTAGCGACACTACACTTTGTATCGGTAAAGTACCAGTTCAAGCAACTGCAGATGAAAATGGTGGAAGCGGAGTAAACAAGGTATTATTCTCATACAATGGTGAGACAGCATGGGATGATACTGCACCATACACAAGTGTGTTCACAGGTCGTGTCTTTGGTAATTTAACTATATCGGTAAGCGCAATTGATAACCTGGGACATGAGTCATATCCAGTAGAAATAACTATCAAATGTTACTGTTTAGGTTAGTTAGAAATATCAAATGATTATTATTTTAATCAAAATAGTAAGTTTTTAAAAACAAAAATGCATTAAATATTGCAAAGGTTGATTTCCACTGGAACTCCTCCTGTTAAACAGCTTTTAAATTGTAAAAGTTGGATATTTATTTAGAGTACTTGCTCAACATAGAAAAAGGAAAAAATATGAAACAAAAACAAGTGGAACTTAAAATGAATTATCATCAATATAATGATTATATATTCAGCCTTGCTTACCCTAAAACAAAACAGCTATACATATTGAGAGCAAACGTGAAAACAATTGAATTGCAAAACCTTAGTTTTTTTACGAAAAAGAAAAAAATTGTTTTTGACAAGTTCAATATTATACAAGGTGATACTAAAACTGGTAAAACCTTTCTAAGCTATCTGATATACTATGCGTATATGATGAATAGTACATTTCTTGAAGATTTTCCACCAGATTTCACTGGATTCAATGATGCCATAGTAAAAATAGTGTATCATTCAAAAACCGATTGGAAATACACTTTACCAAAGGAAAAAAAATATGAAGATACACATTTGAAATGGTATAAGAACTGTATTGATGAAAAAAATAATACTATATGTTTTTTGTTTGATGAACCAGATATGCTCTACAATAAGAAGGAAAGAGATAGTTTTCTTAACTATCTTAAAGTAAAAAATAAGGATGTGCAAATGATTGTAACATCAGATGTAAAAGAGGATTATAATTATCCAAAAGAATATAAGGTTATTAAGATATAATATCAAAGTCGCACACGCTATAAATTTTGAGACTTTCAGGTAAAATTATTATCTTCTACTTAGAATTTAACCGGTATTTTGGTGTTCAAATCCCTTCCCCTGCATATTTTTATAATGATGAAGAATAATGTTATTTGAACTAGTGTTTACTGGCAAAACCTATGGAATGAGGACATAGGATCTTTCATCATTACTTGATGATTAAGATGTTGATAGGGAGAACGAATAATGACTTCTCGTAATTTTTTCAAATTTCTGAAGTAAAATCGGCAATAACTAGCATCTCAAAATCTTCAGTTGTAAGTTCATCGTTTCTCGAAAATGCACCAAGTTTTGCACCATAAATATCAATTTTTTTAAAACCCAGAGACTTTAACAACCATGTAATTTCAGATGGAACATAAAACCTCTCATCGCATTCTAATTCCTTTTTATTACCAGAGTCATCTTCTACTGTTGTAATATTATGGTCTCTAAAAGTCATTAAATCAAAAGTATTACTTCCACAAGTAGTATTTCCTTTATCCGTTTTTGAGGAATAAAATTTTTCAACTGAATGATATAATGGAAATAATCCATTAAGTGTTGTAAAAATCAGCTTACCAGACTTCTTTAAAGATTCAGCAACATTTCTTAATATCTCAAAATTCATTTCATCTGTTTCCATCAAACAAAATCCTCCTTCACAAAGCATTATTGCCAAATCAAAATCATCTTTGAAAGGTAATTTTCTTGCATCATGTTTTTGAAACTCTATTTCCAAATTTTGTGCTTTAGCTTTTTCCTTTGCCTGCTTTAGTTGTGAATTCGACAAATCAATTCCTATAATATTATATCCTCTTTTTGTTAATTCAATCGAGTGTCTACCTGTTCCACATCCAATATCTATTATTTTCAGTGATTTATCAAAATCTATTTCCTTTTCAATGAAATCACATTCACCAATTGTTCCCTTTGTATAACTTTCATTATCATATTTTTTACCATAATTCTCAAAAAGAGATTCATACCACTGTTTCATAATGTTTTCTCCATATTCGTTAACTTTTTATTATAATCTGAATATAGTCAATAAGAAGTTATTTAATAATTATATCGGATAATAAATCGAAATGATTATAATTTATTATTTGCCGATTGTGATATTTAATAATTATAGTATGAGCATTACACCCTTATCACAGACTCTCGACTTGAGCATAACACTCCTATAAAATCATATTTTTACCTGTAAAAGCCTGTACAAATCCCTTTCACTGCATTCTTATTGTAAATAAACAAACTATTAATAGTTCACTTATCTAAAGTAAAATAGTATGATAATTGATCAATATCCTCAAGGTTGGCAGTTTTATCATCACGAACGTCTTTTCGTTCGGGCGAATACATGTGCACCTATAGTACGATTAAAATTTTTTCATTATCCATCTTATCGACAATCAGTAAAAATCATTCAATCTCCTGTAGATTGCACATTGAAAACAAAGGGAAATAACATGTTTTTCCTTTTTCATCAGAAAGTCCGAACAAAGTATGCAATCTCTCTAGAAAGAACTATAGAAATTTTTCCTATACCCTCCTCAGTTACAAAGAACAAGGATTGGGGTGAGATATCAAATATAAAGACTGAGATTAAACAGAAATACAAACAAAGCTCGTATTACTGGCCGGTTCAATCATCGCAACTTCAAAATATATCCAAGGAAAATTGGTTTGCAGATGATAGTCTTTTTGAATGGGTAAAAGGAATTGGTTATTATCTGATAAAAACTATAAAAAATCCCGAAAAGCAAGAAAAACGATTGGGGGCAGAACAGGCTTTTCTTGCTGGCGCCGGTGATTGCGATGAATTCATTGATCTTTTTATAACACTTGCTAGGATCCGTGGTATTCCATGCAGACGACTTACAGGATATTTTATACGTAACGAAAAAGCAGAACCAGAACCGCATGCGTGGGGTGAGATTCAATCACCAACTCTTGGATGGATTCCAATTGACATCGCTTTACATAACATAGGGAATCACACAATCAATTATGTCATACTTAAGATAGAAGAATTCAATCCTGCACTGCCTGACTATAGTATAATTAAACCATCTGCATCAGTACAATATAATTGGGAACGACCTGTTCCACTTATCACACCAATTTATTAATTGTAATATTTTATCAATTAATAACAAAAGTGAAAGTACTATACAGTTAACATATAGTTTCGACTGAAGCACTTTACTTACATTATTTAAATATTTTTAGTAGTAAAAACTTGCACAAACCTTTTCCCCTGCATATTATTTAAGCAATTTGTTTAGTAAGTGATAAATATTTTAAAAAAAATTATTATCGACAATAATTTAACTCATAAATAAAATACAAACTGTTTAAAACGATTAATTTATATAATTATAATCTAATATTAAACTTGAATAAAACAATGTATGACAGAGAAAACTTCAAATCATTTATACCAACAGAAACTAACCTATCAGAACTAACTCTTAAAGCAATAGTGGTAGGGGCACTATTAGCAATAATATTAGGATCAGCAAACGCATACTTTGGACTATACGCAGGAATGACAGTATCCGCTGCAATACCTGGAGCAGTAATGGCATTCGCGCTTCTTAAACCATTAAAAGGAACAATACTTGAAGTAA
>MUGC01000110.1 GCA_002900535.1 Thermoplasmata archaeon M9B1D
TTTGAGGCGTGATTGGATAAGCTGCAACAACATCAGGCTTACACATAACTGCTGCTTTTGCAGCTATATAATTTCCTGTGTTAATCATTACTTCGCTCACTTTATTTCAGCCTCCCTTTTCAAAGTAATAGCCTTTACTTTGCATACATTAGCACAAACACCGCAACCTTTGCAGTATTCATAATCAATATCAACTGAGTCATCCTTGTTACGAATTATTGTTGCCTCAGGACAAAAAATCCAACAACGAAGACATTTTACACATTTATTTTTATCAAGAATAGGTCGAAAAACCCGCCAATTACCTGTCTTACCCATAGCACCTTTCTTAGGATACGAAATTGTGGTTACAATGTTGTACTTTTTCAACGTTTCACCTCCACCTCATTATAAGCATCTTGTGTTGCTTTTACATTACGTTCGGCAAGATCACCCTTCCATTTACCTTTAACTGTGTCTTGAATTGATTTCAAAGTAACCTTACCTAGAATCTTTGGTACAGCTCCAAGAATGGGTGTATTAACAACTGGAATACCACCAACAAGTATCTCATGTTTCAAAGCAACACCTGTCGCATCAACAGTTGCCACTTGGTATTTTTTTGAAAAATCAAAATCACCGGGTTTCTTGGTTGTATTAATGAGTATTTTTCCATTTTTTTTCAAACCCTTTAAAACGTCAACTATATCCATAATACTTTCATCAAGAACTATAACAATATCTGGGGTGTAGATTTCACTACGAAGATTAATCTCACTTTCGGAAATCCGAGCAAAAGCTCTTACTGGCGCACCACGTCTTTCCGCTCCAAAAAATGGAAATGCTTGAACGCCCTTGTTTCCGTCTTTTAAGGCTGCCGTTACAAGAAGATTTGCCGCAGTAACCGCTCCTTGTCCACCACGTCCATGGAAAACAATCTCAACTAAGTTCTCTGACATATAATAATACACTCCCGAATCCCGGAATATAAATGTCACATATAACTGTTTTGAATAATAAAAATAGGATTATTGAACTGATTTTACTTTTGCTCCAATTGTGACATTTTTGTCACGCCGGTCATCAATTTTTAGCTCAGTAATAACTCGTTTTGCACCAGCTTTAACAACGGCGTTATGTGCTTCTTGAACAACTCTAAATAATGATTCAAGATCATCGGTTTCAATTACTGTTGCCATATCATTGATCTCAAAATTTACATTATTTCTTCTTAATGTAGTAATGACAATTTTTACATATTTGTTGAGACTTGTACCTAACCCAACAGGTGAGATACTAAGTTGTGAAATAATCATATATTTCATCTCCATTAATCAAAAAACAAATTATTTTATAAAATTTTTCTTTAAAATCAAGACCAAAAATTCATTAATGTTCAGATTATATGGTCAGCAAAATTTTAAAAGCGATATCATGGGGAAGGAATTAATTATGTATACTAATATGCGAAACAAATTAGTAATAGATGATAAAAGACTAGGAGAAGTTAATGATTTTTTGTTGAATCCCAATAACAAACTGGTCAATGATTTTTTAGCTGTTATTGAAAAATATGGTGGACCTGATGAAATAAACCGGAAAGCACAAGAATCCGGAAAAGTTGAAAATTTAATGGTGAGACTCCATAAGAAAAATCCATTATATGCTAAGGAAATAGAATGGCTCATTGAACAACGCGATAAAGGAGCTTTTATCACAGTTGATGAATATCGGAAAAAAATATTGGGTTATAAAGCAAAAGATATGGTATTTAATGAAGATTTCGCAGTCACATTAGAAATCAGTGCTTGTCAATATTTCCCTGCTTTCATGAAACAAGCTCGTCAAGCAGTTGAAAATAAGGAACTTATGCCTGGTCGTTTTATTCGTGTAAGATGTATGAAAGAGCAAGAAGAAGACGGTGATCTTTTAGCAATGGCTGCAGCAATGCAAATTATTGGTGCTAGCTGGTGTGAAACACTGGATACAAAGGGCACGGATGGATCAAATATTCATCTTGGAGGCCCAGAAACAATTACTGGTTACTTTGGCGGAGTTGGTCAGCCAAATGATCATCCTGTTAAATGGGTTGATGAGTTTTTGTATTATTATACAAACTATGGTGTAAAACAAGTTCTCAACATCAATCCTGGTACGATTCTTCTCGGGTATCTTATGCATAAATTAGGAATTAATATTGAATTTAAAATCAGTGTTTACATGGGTAATGATAATCCTTATGCTGTTTTTTGGACTCTTATGACCGCACGTTTATTTTCGAGAGATGATGGTAGTACTAGTTTGATTGGTTTTAATTTTGCAAATAGTGTTAATAATGCAACAATTGAACTTAGCAGTGATATTCGTAAGTCTTTAGGTTTAGAAGATTTCGTTCGTTTTGAGCACCATATCCTTGAGACTTGGAAAAGTATCGTAATTCAACCTTATGATCGTCGTGAAGAGTTATTAAAAATTGCTCCTAAGGTAAAAAATATTAGTGCAAAACATGAAGGTGCTGAAGTTGAAGTAGATTCAAAACGTGAACATCCTACTGATATTTTAGATTACTTTAAACCCAAAGCTGATTTAGAAAAAAATGGGCTGATACCTGCGATAACTCAAAATTATCTTGATAAACATGCTGCAGTAAACAACACAGCTCGCGCTTTAACAGAAAAGGGTTTAACATTTATTGCAGCGCCAAAACTGCATCATAAGGAGTGATTTATTATGCATTTTAAACTTGCTTTTATTGGTTTTGGAACTGTTGGTCAAGGTTTGTCTGAAATATTGTTAGAAAAAAAAGAAATGCTAAAGAAAAAATATGATTTCACATGGACTGTTGTGGCAATTTCTGACATCATGAAAGGTTCTGTTTATGATAAAAAAGGTCTTGATATGAAAAAGGTTCTAGACCTTGTTAAAAAAGGTAAAAAATTAGATGAATATCCAACTGGTCTGAAAGATTGGGATAGTCTTAAAACAATTCGCGATTCAGATGCTGATACTATTGTTGAAGTGACTTTTACTGATGTTAAAACTGGAGAGCCCGCAATTACTCATATAAAAGCAGCATTAAATTCTGGTAAAAATGTTGTATCCACAAATAAAGGTCCTGTTGTAAAACAGGCAGTAAATCTTTTGAAATTGGCTGAGAAAAATAAAGCTTTTTATGGTTTTGAAGGAGTGGTTTTAGCAGGAACACCTGCGGTAAACCTAGCAGAATATACTCTTGCTGGCAATGATATCAATGGTTTCAAAGGTATACTTAATGGTACTACCAACTACATTCTTACAAGAATGGAAGAAGGTATGAGCTATGAAGCTGCTTTGAAAAAAGCCCAAGAACTTGGATATGCTGAGGCAGATCCTACAGGCGACGTAGAAGGACTTGATGCACTAGGTAAAGTTGTGATTCTTACAAATGTAGTACTTGGGAAAAATATAGGGTGGCAGGATGTAGAAAGAAAAGGGATTACAGGCATTTCAAAAGAAGATATTAAAAAAGCAAAGGAAGAAGGAATGCGCTGGAAGCTAATTGGAAGTGCTGAAATTCAGGTAAATGGACGTGTAAAAGCCAAAGTAAAACCGATAAAACTTCCTTTAAATGATCCTTTAGCAGGTGTTAATGAAGCAACAAATGCTTTAACATTTTTTACTGACGAACTTGGGCCTGTGACAATTGTAGGGCCTGGTGCTGGTCGCCGGGAAACTGGTTTTTCTTTATTGATAGATTTACTTAATATTAACCGAAAAATTAGCTGTAAGTAGGTTGTGGTCTGATATGAGTGGTGGCTACACCGGAAAAATGCTTATAATTGATATGAAAAGACAACACATTGGTGTTGAAAAAACAAACCTTAGAGATGCAAATTTTTTCATTGGTGCAAAAGGTCTTGGTGCAAAGTATCTGATAGATACTCTTCCTAAAGGAACAGATCCACTTTCACCTGAAAATATTTTGATTTTTACAACAGGTCCGCTAACTGGCACTAGGGCTCAAACATCTGGTAGAGGAACAGTAGTTACAAAAAGTCCACTGACTGGTCTTTTTCTTGATTCTCATTTTGGTGGTATTTTTGCAAATGAAATAAAAAAAGCAGGTTGGGATTTTATCATTTTTAAAGATCGTTCTAAAAATCCTGTTTATCTGACGATAATAGATGACAAAGTTGAGTTTAAAGATGCTTCAGATATTTTGAGTTTTGAATGTCTCCAAACACATGATTGGCTGCAGAAAAATGAAGGGAAAGTGAGAACTGCAGTAATTGGTTCTGCGGGTGAGAATCTTGTAAAAATTTCTTGTATCACGATGGATGGTCATCGTCATGCTGGTAGAGGTGGCGCTGGTGCTGTGATGGGTTCTAAAAACTTGAAAGCAGTTGCAGTTTTAGGAACAAATAAGATTCCTTTATATGATGAAGATGGTTTTAATAAAACTGCAAAAGATGTACTTAAAAAAATCCAAGAAAACAGTTTTGTTCCTGTACGCAGAAAATATGGAACGCCTTATTGGGTTAAGCCAATTAATGATGAGGGTTTCATTCCAACAAGAAATTACTCTGAAGGATATTTTGAACATGGTGAAGATATAAATGCAGAAACAATGCAAGAACGAATCGTTGATGGTGGTGGAGCGTGTTCTAATTGTGTTATTGCTTGTTGGAATAAGTCATCTGTTAAAAGAGGGCCATTTAAAGGAATAACCCTAATTGGTCCAGAATATGAAACGATTGCTCTTAT
>MUGC01000004.1 GCA_002900535.1 Thermoplasmata archaeon M9B1D
ATAAATCAAAATAGCAAGAGCATCATCAAAACCAACTACAGCTAATATAGAATCAGTAAGCTTTCCTTTGGCTTTATATTCTTGCATTACTGCAACAGTGCCAGCTGGGGCACTGGCTGGTGCCATAGCTGCAAAAATAACGGCCTCAGGTATATCATGAGTTATAAAATACACACCTAAAAATACTAAAATAAAAGCACCAAAAGACTCACCAATAATAATTGCAATAATACTCTTACCCATTTTTTTCATAAGGGTCCGAGTTAGCTCACCACCAATAATAAATGCAACAAAACCAAGTGCAACATTAGTAATAGTTTCAACTTCGTTAGGAGTTAATTGGATGATCCCTAAAACATATGGTCCTATTACAACACCAGTAATAATATAACCCACTACACCTGTGATTTTTAAAAAATGAGTTCCTTTACCCACAAGAAAACCAAGACCTATGGCAATTCCTCCAAGTAAAAGATAATTAAACGTAAAAATCACCTATGAAATGGTCTATTAAGAGTTAGTTGTAGATATTTTTTATTATTTTTCTTTTCTTTTTTTTCAATTAAAATTGTTAATAATTCAAGAAGATCAATATTACCGATAAGATGATCATCTTTATCAACGACAGGTAATTCATCAAACTCATGTTCATACATTTTAACAAAAGCTGTTTTTAATGTATCATTATCTTTGACATAATCTGATGGGATCATTAGATCCTCAGCAGTTTTTTTACCGATGAAATCTAAAGCATTAAAATATTCAAAAGCACTCGGAACAAGATCCATAAACTCATGTTTAATTAATTTTTTAAGAGTAACTCTACCAACCAACCTCATTTCGTCATCAATAACATAGATAGATTTTAGATTAGGATTTGCAATCAGCATTTTTGCGATATCATCTGCAGAAACATTTTTTTCAACAAATGAAGGATAAGGCGTAACAAGCATTCTCATATCCTTAATTTTAACTTCTTCAACCATAAACTTCCCCTCGCAAACACTAAACACCTCATAAATTTTTATTTCGCTTATAATCCCAGACTACACTATCAAGTATTATTCCAATAAACACTCCAATAGCACATCCTATTACAATTTGAATAATAGAAAATTCACCTATATCAATCGATAAAACATTTCCAGAGGTGTTTGCTGCAATTACTACTGGTGAAAAAAAGGAAAAAATACATAATAAAAAAATAAAAACATTTATTGTATAAATTGTATTTTTCATATTCATAGCTCTAAAAATCCCCTGTTTATGTTTAAGTCACAAGATTAAAACTTCGGTCTTGATGCAACTTTAGTTTTTTCAACACCATAAATTGTATGAATTTTATCGTCTACAATTTTTTTTAAAATCTTTGAATTATCAGCCTTTATTTTTACTATAAGAGCATAATCCTCAAAAAAAGGATCAGCTAAAGCAGTTTCTTCAACAAGTAAAGGTTCAACATCAACTACTTCATCAAGTCTAGAAAGCTTACCAGCCACTTCATGCTCATACGAATTTTTAGTGCTAATAAGAACATAAGCAAACACCATATAACCATACCTCCAATAATTATAACACAAATTTTATATCAATTGTTTCTCCAATAAACGATAATTATTTTGAAATGCCCATAGTCTAATCTGATCTATAATAAGCCAGACATCCTCGATTATTTCTGCAATTTTCCATTTTCTATTTTCTTCAGCAAGAAACTCAAGGTTTTCTACATCTTTCAGTGTCTCTTCTTTTAGGTGAACAGAAAATTCAGGTGAATACACATCATACAGAATTTCATGATTATTAGCATCAAGCTTAAATCTTATAGTAATAGAACCATTTGAATCATCAAGCCAAAACTCGGAAGGATTATCCTCAGAAACTGAAAAATTTATTTTTTCTTTTTTCATAAAATCTTTAATCAATCCTATAAGATTATTTTCCACTAGAAACACCATCCTATTTAGTTAATGACATACGTTCAATTTCTTTCTCATGTTTTTTTAACATAGCTACAATTTTTTTGATATATTCAGAGCTATATTCTTCATTCCTCATATTATTCACCTCTTTACTAACCATTTCTTATAAAATAAAAAAGGAGGTTTTACTTGATTTTGACCTTGCTAGCTTTATGCTTTGGTTTAGGCTCAACCTTAGGAAGCATAACAGTTAATATTCCATCTCTGAACTCTGCATCAACATTATCAGACTTTATCTGCTCTGGTAGTTCAAGAGATCTATAATAACTCATGCTGTTTCGTTCTCGTCTTAACCAATTTTTATCTTTGTCTTCTTTACCATCTTCATGTTCAGCACAAATCTCTATACTAGTTGGTGTTACCTCGATTTCGATATCTTCTTTTGGTATACCTGGCATTTCAACACGCATCTCATATTTATCACCAAGATCGGCGATATCCATCAGCGGAGTCCTATCGATTGCATATGTCGTTAACTCATCTCTTTGACTCCATGGCAACAAAAGATCATTAAACTGTGTCCTGAAATCATCAAACATTCTATCCATATCCGCCCAAAGATCATAGGGACGTCTTACAGTTATATCGCCTAGTTTTTTGGTTGGTTTTATCGCTAATTTATTCTTTTTTTCTTTTCTTAAAGCCATAGTTATAATCTCCTGAGATTTAAATTATAAATTGGTTTAAAATAATAACTTAAAAACAATTAAAAAACAACTAAAAAATAATTAAATATTTTAACTCTAAAAATTACTTATAGAAATATCATTTTTTTATCTAATCGATATTAATTATTCCCAGAGAATCAGTGCCACCTTTTTGTTTTGCAAATCTTCGCTGTGTAAGTATTACTTTATCTCCTTTTTTAACCAATAAAACATTTTTTATAAAATTAAGAATAAAATCATGCCAACCCGCTGTTTTATTCTTAATAAAAAACGGGTAGACGCCGTAAGAAAAAGGCAAAAAGCTACAGGTATTTTTATTTCTGCTGAAGGCAAGAATCCAACAATCGGGTTTAAATCTAGAAATCCTACGAGCAGTATTCCCACTTTCCGTGGGTGTAAGTATATATTTAATTTTTAGAGCTTCTGTTGCTTCAACAACATTTAATGAAATAACATCAGCGATATTAATATGCTCAGAACTAACTTTATTTTTCAAATAATAACGCAGGTTATATGCAAAGCCTTCAACATCGCGATTACGCTCAATATACGCAGAAATTTTAGTCATCATTTTAACAGTTTCAACAGGATATTTACCAATGGCTGTTTCTTCAGATAACATCACTGCATCTGCTCCATCTAAGATGGCATTTGCTACATCAGTTACCTCAGCACGAGTTGGTCTAGTATTATCAGTCATTGATTCAAGCATTTGTGTTGCTGTAATAACAGGACGACTTGCAAGATTTGCTTTTCTAATAAGTTTTTTCTGCACAATAGGGACTTCTTGCAATGGAATCTCCAAACCCAGATCACCACGTGCGACCATTACACCATCGACTACCTTAAGTATTTCATCAAAATTTTTAATTGCTTCTCTTCGCTCAATTTTTGCTATGATAAAAACAGATTTACCTTTTTTTCTTGCAAAATTTCTAATTTTGAGGATATCTTTAGCATTTTGAATAAATGACAAACCAAAAGTATCAACACCGTGTTTTAACCCGAAATCAACAATCTTAATATCTTTATAAGTAACGGATTCTAATAAAAGATTTACTCCAGGAATATTAACGCCTTTATGAGAAAGAACAATTCCGCCTGTAATGACTTTACAACGTACTTCATCGGCAGTTACATCTTCAGCTTTTAATTCAACAAGACCATCATTGATATAAATCTTATTTCCTTTAGAGATGTTTTCTGTTAATTTTTTATAATTTATAGGAATCAAAGTGGGTTTTCCTAAAACATCTTTAGTAGTAAGAGTCACTTGATCTCCTTTATTTAATGTTATTGGCTCTGATTGTAATTTCCCAACGCGGATTTTTGAACCAGGTAAATCAATTAAAATTGTAATAATTTGATTTAACTTATTAGATACGCTTTGAATCATGTTGATATTTTTTTTATGTTCGG
This sequence comes from Thermoplasmata archaeon M9B1D, assembly GCA_002900535.1. Classification (GTDB taxonomy): domain Archaea; phylum Thermoplasmatota; class E2; order DHVEG-1; family DHVEG-1; genus M9B1D. The sequence continues at coordinate 4,067 of MUGC01000004.1, forward strand.
ATAAACTACCGTGTGAAAAATTAAGCCGAGCAACACTCATACCGTTTTTTATCATGTTTTCAATAGTAGACAATGAATTAGAAGCAGGCCCTATCGTACACACTATTTTTGTTTTATGAAATGGTATTTTTACCTTTTTTAGAGAGCTCAAGATAATTCCCCATTTTAAACTATTTTTGACAGTTGAAAATCAGAGGCAGATTTTAGTGCTTTCTGATAATATTTCATCACGTACTCTTTCGTCATTCTCCGAGCACTAAATACAGGCGCAGTACTTTTAATTGCTTCTTTCATGACATTCACCCATCCAGAGGGAATACCGTCATCATCTAACTTATAATAAAGTGGAACTATTTCTTTTTCAAGGATGTTATACAAAGCCTCTGCATCACCACGATCCTCCTCTTCTGTTTTCTTTTTACCAAAAGCCCAACCATTTTTTCCGTTATAACCTTCGATCCACCAGCCATCAAGAATACTCAATTGTGGAACACCATTTAATGAAGCTTTCATCCCACTTGTACCACACGCCTCATACGGTGGAAGCGGATTATTAAGCCATACATCTACTCCATGAACAAGGTATTGAGCTAACTGCTCATCATAATCCTCCACAAAAGCTATGCGACCGCCAAAAGAAGGATCTTTTGCAACATTGAAAATTTCTTGTAGCAATCTTTTACCCTGATCATCAGCAGGATGGGCTTTTCCAGCAAATATAATCTGAACCGGTTTCCAACGATCATTCAAAATATTTTTTAATCGTTGAATGTCCTGCAAAATCAACGTTGCTCGTTTATAAGTAGCAAAACGACGAGCAAAACCTATTGTTAAAATCGTAGGATCAAGTAAACCACCTGAAGCAAGAATAACACGAGGGTCAGCTTTTTCATTCATCCATATTTCTCTCGCCCGTTCCATAATTCTTAAAACCAGTTTTGTCTTCAACCAGTTGTGAGTATCCCATAGCTCAAAATCAGGGATACCATCAACTAACTTCCAAATATTTGGATTATCATGATCTAATAACCAATCCTGGCCAAGATATTTATCAAAAAGAAGTTTTATCCTAGGCTCAATCCAACTAGGAACATGAACACCATTAGTTATGGAATCAATGGTTATATTATCAACTGGTACATTTGGCCACAACGATTGCCACATTTTCCGAGCAACCTCCCCATGTCTTTTACTGACTCCATTATGATAAATTGAAGCTTTTAGAGCAAAAGCAGTCATATTAAAACCAGCATTAGGTTTTTTTGGGTCAACCCCAAGCTTAAAAAAAGCTTCGCGATCAAGCTTCAAAGAAGACCAATAATTACTAAAATATTTCTCCATCAAAGGAAAAGGAAAAACATCATTACCTGCTGGTACTGGAGTATGAGTCGTAAAAATTGTTGTAGCTTTAACTTGTTTATAAGCATCATCAAAATCCATACCTTTTTCAATATTTTCTCTGATTCGCTCTAATATTGCAAAAGTAGTATGCCCCTCATTTAAATGAAGAACTGAATTTTTTATTCCAAGAGTATTTAACACTTCATTTCCACCAATTCCAAGAACGATTTCCTGTCTAAGACGCTGCTCAGGGTTACCTGCATAAAGATGAGAAGTAATACCACGATTCCATGGATCATTTGCATCAATATCAGTATCAATTAGATATAACGCGTTTCTACCAACTTGAACTCGCCATACTTCAACAAAAATCGGTGGTTCAATAATAGGGATTTTAACAACAAGTTTTTCACCTTTTTTATTAAAAACTTTTGAAATAGAAGCATTTTCTCTATCTAACGGCTCATCTTGATTAATCTGCCAACCATCAACAGTAATCCTCTGCCTAAAATAGCCCTCAGGATACATAAATCCAAGTGCAATCATTGGGATACCTAAATCACTACATTCCTTCAACAGATCCCCTGCTAAAAAACCCAACCCGCCAGCATAAAATGGTAATGAATGATGGAGACCATATTCTGCAGAAAAAAAAGTAATTGGGAGATTTTCCGAGTCACCGATATTTTTTAAAAACCAACTATCACCTTTTTTCATGTTGTCCTGAAATCTTGCCATTACCGAATCGTATTGCTTAAGAAACATTTGGTTTTTAGCTGCATTTTCAAGAATATTTTTATCAATATTACAAAGCATTTTTACAGGATTATGTCCACTGAGTTTCCATCTAGACCGACTTAGTATTTTAAAAAGTAATCTAGCGTCGTTATTCCAACTCCACCAAAAATTATTTGCGAGATCATTAAGACCATCTATCCTCTTTGGTATATCTAGACATTTATTTTTTGTAATTTCCATTTATCTTCCTCATTTTCTTATTTTTAAAACTTTTTTAACATATTATGTAAGTATTTTTATCAACTTATAATATGTGTTTACATCGGTTTTTTTAGGTTGAACTGCAAACTCTAAAGGAATAGTACCTAACTTTCCATGTTTTAAGTTTACACAATGATCCGTTACACCATTCCTCAACACATTGACAGCATAATTACCAAGACGCGCAGCCATAATTCTATCGATTGAAGTTGGATGTCCTCCTCGCTGTATATGACCAAGAACAACTACTCTAGTTTCCAAACTTGTTTTTTCAGTAATTATTTTTGCAATATCATGACCTTTTGCTTTTCCTTCTGCTACGATAATAATCCAACTTTTTTTCCCATGCAAACTACCTACTTTGATTTCTTCACACATCTTAGTAATATCAAAATCTTTCTCTGGAATCAAAACTTCCTCACAACCACCAGCTAGAGCAACCTGTAAAGCAATATAACCACATTCACGGCCCATTACTTCAACAACAAATATTCTTTCAAGACTAGTAGCTGTATCTCTTATTTTATCAAGAGCATCAAGTGCCACATTAACCGCGGTTTCAGCACCAATAGCTAGATCTACACCATTAACATCATTATCAATAGTAGCAGGAATACCAACAACAGGGATATCATATTTAGTTGCTAGAAGATGAGCTCCTCTTAAAGAGCCATCACCGCCTATAACAATAAGTCCGTTGATATTATTATTTTTAATGTTTTTAACAGCTTTTTTTTGCTCAGATTCAATATAAAACCTTTTAGAACGAGAAGTTTTAAGAATTGTTCCACCTTGGTTTATTATTCCAGATACCAAACGCCTATCTAGCCGGATAAAATTATTATCTATTAGACCATCATAGCCTTTTAAAACACCTAATATTTCAATATTAAAGTTATCAGCTGTACGTACTAAAGATCTAATGGTAGCATTTACACCAGCACAGTCCCTAGTTATTACACCAATTCGTTTCATATATATCAAATCCTAGGTGATAATATAATATCATAGATTGTTTGTGATAACAATTTAATTTTTATATACTTATTAGAAAAAAGATTAGAAAAAGATTTTTGGTTCGTAGGACTCAGAATAATTATTTGATCCACTGTCCCAATTAACTGTTATAGAAAGATCTAAATGTGTATCATCAAAGTCATATGGTATTGTAAGTTCATGAAATTTAATTTCCCCAGGAATAAGTGAATGATTTAGTAGCATTTCACCATTATACACTTCATTTCCGTAATTATCATTTGCTATAATATGTATATCAACGTTATTTGCTTCTGTGCTTCCTTTATTTTGGAAAATAAAGTTTACAGTACTTACGTAACCGACGAATAATTTATAATGTTCGTAATGAGTCATGATATCTAATTGTACATCTGAAAATTCTTTAAATTTTGGTTCAAAGGATTTGGCATAATCATTTGTTCCATTATTCCAGATAACTGTTATAGAAAGATCTAAGCGTGTATCATCAAGGTCATATGGAACTGTTATCTCATAAGATTTTACTTCCCATGGTGAAAGTAAAGGGATCAAATTTTCTTCTTTGTTATAGTTCTCATTTCCGCCATCATCACGTGCGATTACATGAATTTTAACGTTTTCAGCAATTAAATTTCCTCTATTTTGGAATAATAAATTGACAGAAGCTGTATACCCATTTGATGAATTATAGCTTTCATGGTGAGTTATACTTTCTAATACAACATCTGAATATTCTTTAAATTCTGGTTCAAAAGACCTAGTATATTGGTTTGTTCCACCATCCCAGTTGATTGATATGCCAACATCGAATTGTGTATCATATAAATCATAAGGCACATCAATCGATTGAACTATTTCTTCATTTGGACTAAGAGCAGAATTAAAAGTGACCTCCTTGTTATAGATTTCAATTCCATAATTATCTACAATACTAATATACAACATAACATTCTCTGCGATAACATCCCCTTTATTTTGAAGAGTAAAAGATAAATCACTGACGTAATGAGCTGGCAATTCAAATGTCTCATGATGTGAAAATCCTTCTAATTTTACATTAGCAACATTATTTGAATTATTGTTTGAAGTACAACCAGTAAATAATACCGATATCAGCATTGTAACTATCACTGCTAGTAAAACTAATATTATTATTTTCTGTTTCATAAAAACCCTCCTTATGTTTCTTCTTTAAGATATATTCTAAATTGATTAGCTAATTTATTAAAATCAAAACATTCATTTTTGAAGATTTTATCCCTCTTAAAAGTAGATTTTATATTTAAAATAATTTTATCTTTTATCATAATATACATCTTAAAAAATCTAAATTACTGTTTGTTTAAAATCATAACTTAAATACAATTTAAAAACAAATGAAAAATAGTTCTGAAATAAAATTAAAAATTGTTGGAAGAGTTATAATTTTTCAGATTATCTAAGAAATCATGACATTTTTGAAATATATTCCGCTAACTCAAGTAATTTTTTAGCATATCCAAACTCGTTATCATACCAAACAAGAACCTTTACCATCTTATTATCGACAACTTTTGTAGATGTACCATCTACAATACCAGAATTAGTATCACCAATGATATCTGCAGATACAATCTCATCCTCACTATAACCTAGAACACCTTTAAGGTCACCCATCGAAGCAATCCTGAATACCTCATTTACCTCTTCAACAGTAGCATTACTCTTCAGTTCTGCAACAATATCTGTTAATGCACCATCAGGTATCGGAACACGAATTGCCAAAGCATCCATCTTATTTTGCAACTTAGGGAGAACTAAGCCAGTAGCTTTTGCAGCACCCGTAGTAGTAGGAATAATAGATAGTGCAGCAGCACGACCACGACGAATCTTACGAGCAGAACGATCAACTAACCCTTGACTAGCTGTGTAAGCATGAACTGTTGTTACAAGAAGATGCTCAATTCCAAATGTATCATTTAAAACTTTTACAACAGGTGCTAAAGAATTTGTCGTACATGAGGCATTGGATATAACATGATGTTTTTTTGGATCATATAAATCTTCATTAACACCTTGAACAATAGTTAAATCAGCACTTTCCGAAGGAGCACTAATAATAACCTTTGATGCACCTGCACTTATATGTTTTGCAGCATCTTCTCTTCTTCTAAATAGGCCAGTGCATTCTAATACGATATCAACACCGAGTTTTTTCCAAGGAATTTTCGTAGGATCTCTCTCATTTAGAATCTTTATTTTCTTTGAACTAAGTTGAATATAATCAGATCCGAAACCAATATCATAAGGCACTTTACCATGTACAGAATCAAAACGGATAAGATACGCAAGATCATCGATCGGTGTTAAATCATTTGCAGCAACTATATCAACATCATTTGATGGATTTGCCATATAATGACGCAAAACTAAACGTCCTATACGGCCTAAACCATTAATTCCAATTTTTTTCATAATAATTATTCTCGTTATCTGATTTCCAATCCAGTTAATGTTCTAGTATCTTTTACACCTTTTATGGATTTGATCTTAGTTGCAACAATGCTTGGTAAACTTTCAAGATCATCTACTTTGAGTTTAACAATTATATCGCACTCTCCAGACACAATATGACATTCAACAATCTCAGGCATCTTTGAAAGTTTATTATACACCTTTCGTTCACGTCCCGGTTCTACACTTATTAAAACATAACAAACTGGCATAAATTTCACATCTCTTTTATTATTCAATCATATTATTCGTAGTTTTCCTCAATAAATTCCAAATTGTATAAAACCATGACTGGAAAATAACTAAAAAACAATTCAAAAATAATTGGAAAGATAATAATAATTAAGTTGGTGGTGGCTCATTTAAAACAACCCAATATAAACCTAATTGTTGTGCTGCATCACTAAATTTCTTAAAATCCACAGGTTTACGAATATAACTATTTGCACCCAGTGCATATGCTTTTTTAATATCTTGTTCTTCTTTAGATGATGTGAGAATTATTACAGGTATTAACCTCGTTCTTTTATCAGCACGAATACTTTCTAAAACCTGGAAACCATTGATCCTTGGAAGATTCAAATCAAGCAGGATAAGCGCTGGCATAACTCTTATATTACGATAAATAAATGCTCCTTCACAAAAAAGGAAATCTAATGCTTCATCCCCACTACGTGCAATTTCTATGCTAATTTTTTCTTCTATTTTACTTTTATTAAATGCACGTTGAGTAAGTTTAATATCGTCAGGGTTGTCTTCAACTAGTAAAATAATTTTTTCTTTCATGTTTTTAGCCAGTTTTATTTTTTGTTATTCTAAACTTTACAATTCTCTTGAAAAATATAAGTATAACTTAAAAATAGATGAAAAATAAAGCAGAAACGATTTAATAACTCTGTTTGTAGTTTTTCCTCGATAGATTTTTCACAAAAATATAGCTTTTTTCCTTCCTTTACAATAATACTCTCTGTTTTAAATCTTGAAGTATATTCATAAAATTGATAAAACCCTCGTAAGGACTCTCATATGGACTAAAATAAGCATGGACATCTCCATCAGCAAGACCTTTTGTTGAACAATAATATAAATGATCTGATGTTTGGAGACGACGCCAAGTTTTAAGTAACCTCTCATTACCACCCGCTTCTTTAAGTTTTCTACCTATGTTTTTTAATTCATTAAAACAAGCTATTTGCATATCGTTTCCAAGCCAGGTAGATACATTACGATCTTCATCAGCCCATGATATAGCCCATGGAACATCTATTTCTCCAACGGGTTTGTATCGTTCAACCGCTTCGCTGACAGTTACAAAATCTAGATGATTATATTTCAATACTTCTCCAGGTAAATGATTTAGAAAATCAAAGATCCCTGTTTCTATCCATTGATGCTCTCCAAATGTCTCATAATCTATAAATAAATTAACAAGGTCTCCTTCACAACGAGATAACCATTTTGCATATTTATCTGCGGTTAAAGGAAACTCTGACCAATTATGTGTGGAGAATCTAAAACCTATGTCATCACTTAGTTTATAATTTCTTAATAGCACTTTAAGGTCTGTATCAACAGGTTTATACATATAATTCGGTGAACGCCCTCCTAAAATCTTATCTGCTCCTTCTGCGATAATTCCTTTGTATCCCAAGTCAGTGATTTTTTTAGCTATTCGATTATCATAGATTGTCTCAGTGTTTCTGAAAATCCTTGGTTTATAGTTAAATATTCTTTTTATTTTCTTTCGATGCATTTTTACTTGCTCTTCAAACTCATCAAGATCATCATACATACTTGAAAGTGAATGATAATATGTCTCCTCGATGAAATCAACAGCACCTGTAGCAAAAAGATCTTTAAAACTATCAAGAACCGAAGGCATATAACGTTCACAATATTCAATGAATGTACCAGTCAGACTAAATGAAATCCGGAATTTTCCATCATATTTTTTGATTAAATCAAGCAATATTTTATTTGTTGGAAGATAACATTTTTTTGCAACTTTTTCAAAGATTTCCTGGTTAAGTCTATCATTAAAATAGTTAAGAGTTAAATCACGTTTGGATCCAATATCAAAAACTGAAAAATGATTTAATCTTAATGGTTGATGAACCTCAAAATATAAACAAATCGATGGCATTATTCATCACCTTACATCCTATGGTTTAGAAAATTTATATAATTCTCTAAAGAATTTTTTTGATTAAATAAAAATTGCTCCCATGACTCAATTACACACTTTTCTTCATAAGAAGGATTTTCCGATGTATTCTCATATTTTTTCAATTGAGTTTCTGCTTCAAATATCATGTTTCTCCATTTCTCAACTAGTTTATTTTCCAATAAATTCACCCCATATTACTGATTATAAAAATCACATTGTTTTGAAGATAATATTTCTCTGTATACCTTAAGTGTTTTTTTTGCGACATTATCCCATGTAAACAAATTAATTTCTTTTTTTCCATTTTCTGATAAAGTTTTTCTTAAAGGCTCATATCTTAAAATTGAAATGATTTTATTTGCCATCTCATCAGTATCCCAAAAATCAACTTTTAAACAATTTTTAAAAGCCTCAGAAAAACCCGCAGTTTTAGAAGCGATTGTTGTAGTCCCAGCAGATATTGCTTCTAGTGCAGTAATCCCAAAAGGCTCACTCACGGAGGGCATCACATAGACACTTGCAATTTGATAGATATGTTTGACTTCCTCATCAGAAAGTCGCCCCGTAAAAATGATTTTATCGGCAATTCCCATGTCAACTGCCTTTTCAATTAACTCAGGGAGCATATCACCTATACCTGCTACAACAAATTTACAATTCTCATATTCCAAAACCTTTTTAGCAGATTTTAAGAAAAACTCAGGTCCTTTTTGCAGAGTAAGCCTACCTAAAAAAAGAACAATTTTCTGTTTTTTGCCCTCTGAAATTGGATAAACCGCGTTATGAACAACACTAATCTTTTCAGGATTTATCCTATATTTATCAACAATAACTTTTTTAGTAAAATTACTAACCGCAATAATTTGATTAGCTTTTTCCATACCATTTCTTTCAATATCGATAAACCATTGATTAGGATTAAGCCAGCCAGACCGATCAAATTCAGTTGAATGAACAGTTAGAACCAGGGGAATATTCATCTTCTCTTTTAATGTCACACCTGCTTTCATTGTAAGCCAATCATGACAATGAATCATATCATAATCCCCTTTTACTCTTGAAACAACTAAATCATTATAGCGATAAACCTTTTCAAAAAACCCACCTGTTAAATCCTTATTATCAGGTCGGTCATATGGAAAAACATCAACTTCCCCAATTTCCTTTATCTTTAAATTTTTTTTATCACTAGAAACATTATTTTTAGTTTTAGGCATATAAAAATCGATATTAACATTATTATCCGCAAGACTACGGGTAAGACCATAACAATGCGTAGCTAGACCCCCTGCTTTAAAAGGTGGATATTCCCAACCAATCATTGCTATTTTCAAATATATCACCAAATCCAGTTTTTAATTTGAAATAAACCTCCTCTTTTCTCCATTTGTTAGTTGAAAGTGACCCTTATTTTTGGTTACTTATTAATTTGGATAAAAATGGTAGAAAAAAACTCAACTTAATTCAAACTATTACATTAATTTGTTTTTTTCCTGTTTACGCCCTGCTATAGGGTTACCGTTTTTTAACCTAAACATTGTTTTCTGATTTTTCCCATATTTTACTTCAATTTTATCTTCACGAGCGAGCCAACCTAATGCAGCATATACCTCATCTGCTTCTATCCGTGTGTATTTAGAAATATTAGAAACATCATTTTCCCCCCAAGTACTAAGTGTTTTCCATACGCGCCCCGCATCTCCACCGATTTTCGTTGTCAAATTTGTCTCACCAAGACTATATCTTGAAATCTGTGCCCTATCTTGTTTAGTAATTTTACTTTCTCGAGCAAGCCAACCTATCGCACTATGAAATTCATCATTACTCAACTTAGTATTTTTGATTAGCTTTGTCTGAGGAAGGGAACCATTATTATTAAGGGCTTCCCATATTTTACCAGCATTCCTACCATATTCATCAATTATATTTCTCATAATTAAGCATCTTCTCTTTTTAGTCAATCAACAATGCATTGATATTAAACATGACTCAAAAATATGTGAAAAACAAGTGAAAAATAAATGAAAAAACCTAACTAAGCAGTCTGCCTCTTATGCAATAGCGTTTTTCCTTTTTCTGTAACATATGCTGTTCGAAGTTTACCTTGTCTTTTTGTAAAAGCAAGCCCTTTCCGCTCAAGTGTTTCCACTCTATCAGCAGCAGTTGAAAATGAAATCTTAAACCTAGACATTATCTTTTTCATAGGAACAATAGCATTACTTTGGTTTTGTTCAAAAATAAATTTTAATATTTCATATACTTCATCTTGAATAACTAACCCTTCGACCTTTTGACTGGGAAGCATTTGCAATTCATTTTCTATAACAGCCATTTGTCTTTCATCGATAGTAGATGGATCAATACGTAAAAACATAATAGACTTATTTTTCAGTATTATCTCATTAAGTTGATACAACACTCCAAGAAATTTATCAAAAGAAAATTGTGTAAATAAATAATGAATACCATCAAGCAGAATTACTGAATTTTTATTTCTCTTACTAAAATCATCAATTTTTTTCTTAAGATCTTCAAGAGTTGAAATATTTTCAAAACCCTCAAGTTTTTGCTGACTGAGAATAACCGTTTTAATATTTTTAGAAGAAGTTATACTTTTAATATCTAAGGGATTTGAACGTGTAATTAATAAACCATTGTAATCAGATGTAGTTAAATCAACAAAAATATCAAACGCACTATCATTTTTCTTATCAGGAATAATATATGATTTACCATCAATTAGTTTACCATGGATCTCAACATCTTTAGTTATATCATGACCGACAAAAAGTACACCGAGCTCTTGATTTTCGTTTCCTCGGATAGCTGATCCAAAAAGTCGAATAATCCTTTTTTCATTATTTTTAGTAATTAAAACTAGGTCCTGATGACCAAATCTTTTTTCTTTATACACAGTTTTTATTGTATCCAATATAATATTAGAGTCATCAAAAAGATTTAATTTATGGATACTTCTATTGGTAACATCTTTCTGTTTATATCCAGTCATTTGTTCAGCTGATTTATTCCAAGTATTTATTCTATTGTTTTTATCAACTGCAATAATTATTTCTGTAGCACTATCAATCACATTCTGCAGGTATTCTTTTTCCTCTAAAACTTGTTTTTCTAATTTTTTACGTTCTAATATTTCTTCTAGCAGTTTCTTATTTGTTTTTTCTAATTCTTTATGAGACTGAACTAAATCTTTTTCAGCATCTCTACGCTTCTGTCTGATTTCTGCATCTTCAAGCTCCCTTTTAACAGCAGGGTTTAACCTTGCAAGGTTTTCTTTCATAATATAATCATGAGCACCAGCACGCATAGCTTCTACAGCAGTATCCTCACCAATTTTTCCGGAAACAACAATAAACGGAAGATCAATACCTGATTTTTTCAATACTTTTAATGCATTAAGGCCACTAAAACACGGTAGAATATAATCAGAAACAATCAAATCCCAAGTTTTTTCTACTAACGCTTTCTGCATATCTTCAGGTGTTTCTACACGTTGGATTACCGGTGTGTAACCCCCTTTTTTCAGTTCTCTAGTAACTAAAACAGCATCATCTTCAGAGTCTTCAACTAAAAGCACACGAAGTTGCTTAATCATATTTCTTTCCTCCTAATGTAAAATAAAATATTGCACCTTTTCCTACTTCACCATCAGCCCAAATCTGGCCACCATGACGACGAATAATACGAGAAACAATTCCCAGGCCAATCCCATCACCTGGAAACTCATCATCATGAAGACGTTGAAATGGAACAAATAATTTATCAATATATTTAACATCAAAACCTGCGCCATTATCCTTAATAAAAAATACTATTTCATTTTTCTTTTTGGTTTTTCCAAATTCAATCTTTGCATTTGATCGTTTTTTAGTAAATTTCCAAGCATTTCCCAGAAGATTCTCTAAAAGTATTTGAAGAAGATTTTTATCGCCTTTTGCAACTAGATCATTTTGCACCTTGAAATCGACACTTCGGGAAGGGGTTTCTTTTCTAAATTTATTAATTATATCAATTGCTAGTTCAGTCATATCAACTGTTTCAATATGCATTTGTTTTCGAGTCAAACGAGATAACTGAAGCATACCATCTATTAATTGATCCATTCTTTGAGAAGCATTACGAACACGGTTAAGATAATCTATACCCGTTTCATCTAATTTATCTGAGTAATCTTCAATCAATGCTTGACTAAAACCATCGATACTGCGAAGTGGTGCTCGTAGATCATGAGAAACAGAATAACTAAAAGCTTCTACTTCTTTATTAGCAGCTTCAAGTCTAATTGTATATTGCCATAAAGACTCATTTAATTTTTTAATTTGTTCCTCATTTTTTTTACGATCGGTTATTTCTTGAACTATCCCAAGCATTCGAAAAGGTTTACCATCCTTATCACGAATTACATCACCAGTTTCTCTAACCCAATGAACTGATTTATCAGGCCAAATAATACGATGTTCAATATCATATTCTTTATTTTTTTCTAAACAAGCATTTACAGAATCGGTAACAAACTGTCTATCATCAGGGTGAATACAATTTAAAAAATCCTCGTATCTTCCACCGAATTTACCACGTTTAAAACCAAATAAAGGCTCAATAATTTCAGACCATTCTAAATTACCAGTTATAATATTCCAATCCCAACTACCAATATTTGCAGCACGTTGAGCAAGACGATACTGCTCCTCATTCTTTTTAAAAGCATTTCTAACTTCAACTTCTGTTGTAACATCCATACCATATATATTTACATATTCTTCATCTGGTATTGGAACAATTGAAAAAAGAAAGGTCTTATTATCATGATTAACTTCAACATCAGTATTCTTCTTTGATTTCAATGCCTCATTTATTGATTTCTTTAAAAATCCAGGTATGTAATTTTTACCTTTTTTACCCCAAGATTTAACAAATTTTTTACCAGGAGCATTAGCAAAAACAATATTATCATTCTTATCTATGCGTAATACAGGATTAGGATTCTGAGTAGGAAATCGTGCGATATCCTCAATTTTTTTCTCCACATCTTTAAACCTAGTAATATCACGATTAACCGTAACAATACCAATTGGTTTACCGGCACTATTCTTAATATAGCTTCCAGAGGACTGGATAACAATATCGTTTCCATCTTTTCCTTTCTGAATCATTTCTCCAGTCCAATGTCCAACTTTATAAAAATTTTTTAAAACCTGAACTCTAGTTCCCTTGGTATAAACGGGTTTAACTAAATCAACTAAACGTTTACCAATAACCTCTTTTTCACTCCAACCATAAATTTTTTCCGCAGCAGCATTCCAACTTAAAATTTTAAAATCTAAATCCATAGAGATAATTGCATCAGAAACATTCTGCACCAATACAGACTGATATCTTATTTGATCACGAATTTTTTTCAACTCTGTTATATCCTCTAAAAAACCATCTATACGAACTATCTGCTTATTTTTATCAAGAACAGGAATAGCCTGATCCTTCAACCATTTAATATCGCCTGCTTTAGTAACAACCCTATAAGTTATCTTTAAAGGAGTCTTATCTTTACGATGTCTCTCAATAGCTTTCCATACAATATCTTTATCATCATCATAAATAATTTCTTCCCAGAGTTCAGGTTTTTTATAAAACTCCTCAGCCGTATAACCTGTAATTTCTAAAATTGCATCAGTTACCAAAACCGTAGTTGAATGTTCATCAGGCAATGCTGAATATATAACAATGGGTATATTCTGAAAAAAATTTTTAACAGTTCTTAAACCAGCATCTGCATCTATGTTTTTAGCCTTAGCGATACTAGCAATTCTCTTTGATTTAGATTTTTTTGGAATAATAATCCCCCTTGTTAACTATTTTTTTAAATATTTTAATACATATAATTAATAAATACTTTTCCGTAAATTTAAGGAAATCATTCATTATATTGAAAGTATTTACCGTGATTTTAGATATTTTTATAGATATAAACATTAAAATATTATGATTTTTTTTATTTAAAAGTATAACTTTAAAACGATTAAGAAACCATTAAAAAATAACTAAAAAAATTAATTTTCAATAATATTTAGCAATTCTGAAAAGGTTTTTATTGAAAAATCAGCATCGATATTAATACCAATAATTTTACAACCAGCTGCTCTTCCAGCCTTTACATCGCTTTCTGTATCTCCAACAAGCACTGCTTCTCTCGGTTGAATTTTTAATTCCTGGCATACCTTATATATCATATCCGGAGCAGGCTTTCCTTTTTTGATTTGATCGTTTGTAACAATTATATTAAAAAAATTTTTAATATCAAATTTTTTAAGAATCTGTAAAGCACAATCTTTTGGTGTATTTGTTATTATTGCCTTTTTGTAATTATCTAACTTCTTAAGTGTTTCTTTCACCCCAGAAAATATTTTTATTTCACCAGTATAACCGCTATAGATGTTGTTACAAAAAGTTACAATCTCTTTGTTTAATCCTAGTTTTCTAAGATTATCTTGCAGTTCATATCCCCAAAATTTCTCAATAAATTCTTCTCTTGAGATTTCTTTTACATTATAATTTTTTAATGCGGCATTAAGGCTTTTCCACCAAGAATCCAAGCTGTTAACAAGAACTCCATCCATGTCAAAAAGAATCGCTTTAGGGTTGATTTTTGATTTCATTGAACCAACTTAATTATTTATAAATTTATAAGCATAAGCTACTATAAATTATGCTTGAAAAATTTAAGAATTTTATTATGTAGTCTAACAACATTAGCGGAACTTAAGAAATCTAATGTGCGGAGTATAGAACGTAATCTATATTCTAATACTCCTCTTAGAACTGGGTTCTAAAACGAGTTCTAAAATTTTTTACATTTTGCTACATTGATTATTCTTTTAGTTTTACTTTAAGAGTTGATTCATCTTTTTGTAAAATAATTACTTTTTTATTTGGTTCAATTACAGTATCAGATGTAGCAAGCCAAAGTTCTCCTTTGAAACGTACATAACCTGACTTATCTGGAGAGATTCTATCTATTGTTTTTGCTGTTTCTCCTACAAATGTCCCAACTGCTGCTTTCTTTTTTCTAACCTGAATGACTTTGTATAAAAGAAATATAAAAAATATTGCTATAATAACAGCTGCAGAAACTAACACTAACATTGCATCATTTATCCAATCCATATAAATCACCCATCCTGTTGTAGAATAACTTGGTATTAGAAATATCCCTCCTAATATTAGTAAGATAATTCCACCAATACCTATTATTCCAAATCCTGGTGTTGCAAATATTTCTATAATAAGCAGAAGGCATCCTATAATTATAAAGATTATGCTTAATAGCGATATGGCAAACCCAGATCCAATAAGCGAAAGTAAAATTGCTATAACACCAAACACCTCAGCACCATATCCTGGTGATGATATCCCAAAAATCAAAGCAAAAATACCAAGTATCAATAAGAGAGATGTTAGAATTGGGTTTGAAAAAAATTTCATAAATTGAATTCCAAGAGATGGGGAATAAACAATTTGATTTGCACCTAATGTATCAAGAATAACATTACCTTTTGATGTCTGCACTAAAGTTCCATTAATATCTAGCAAAAGTTCATCAATAGAAGGCGAAACAAACTCAACAACACCATATTTCTCTGCTAAAGTTGCATTTAAATCAAGATTTTCAGTGATAAACTTCCCCGCAATTGTTTGATTTCTATCATACATTTCAGCTCGAGTTTGAATCCAACTTACAAGAGCATTAATAATTTTAGATTCAGTAATATATTTAGTTCCCTCTGCAGTAATCTCTACTGGTTGACATGAACCTATTACAGTAAAATTAGCCATAGCAGCAATGTGAGTGCTCATCAAGATAAATGTTCCAGCAGACCATGCATAAGAGCCACTAGGATAAACATAACCAACAACTGGAATATTGCTTTCATTAATCATATCAGCTATTTCAAAAGTTTCCTGAAGACCCCCACCAGGAGTATCTAATAATAGAATTATCGCCTCTGATTTTTCACTTCTTGCTTGTTGCATACTTTCTTTTAAAATCTCAACCGTGGACTGGTCAATGGTACCAGTTATTTCAACAACAAGTACATTTGAGCTCTGAGCAAGAGTGCTAAAAGATATAAAAATTAAGAAAAAAAATATTAAAATAAGAGAATGTTTTACTTTCATTTAACTACTTTTTTATTAACCGCTTTTGCAATACCAGCGACCTTACCTATATCCCCACCTGGAACAATAATAAGATTTTTCTCTCTAGCTATCTCTGCAAGCGTCTGAAGTTCCCTAAGTCTTAACGCAGCAGATTTCCCTTCGTAAACCTCTGCTGCTTCGGCCATTTTTTTTGAAGCTTGAAATTCTCCATCTGCAATAATTATTCTAGCACGTTTTTCCCTTTCCGCCTCTGCTTGTTTTGCAATAGCTCTAAGCATTTCTTCAGGTAATGCAACATCTCTAATTGTTACAGCT
>MUGC01000111.1 GCA_002900535.1 Thermoplasmata archaeon M9B1D
ATATTGCATCAAATTTTGATTAATCATAATTTAAGGATTGTTACTGAAAATCAAAAGTTGATTTTGGAAGTAATTAAGAATTTAAAAGAAGGGATAGTTCATAATGCTAAGATGGTGGTTTAGATATAGGCAAAAATGTAATGATGATATTAAAAGAAATTTTTATTATATGCAATATAAGAATGTAATAAATGATGGTTTGTCAGAAGATTATATGTTTTCTGTTTTTGATATTTTATACCCTATTTTTATTATTTCAGGTTTAAGTATTTTTATGTATATTTTAACTCATTGGACAGCATTGAAAGAAAAAATAAGAGGTAAAGATGAGGGATAAAATGCAACGATTAAAATTAAAGAGATTAAAGAAAGTTGGTGATATGCCAAAAAGGAATACAGTTAATTGTTTTTACTTTGATTTAAATAATCAGAACTTTAGTTTTTCAATTGAGTTAGATGAAAAAGTTTACATTACTAATAATTCAAATGGTAAGATTTATCAATTAATAAACGAAATTGAGGGATAGGATCACATGATGGCACTCCCATTTAATGGTACTCCCAAAATTTGGTACTGTCAAAAGTTGGTTGTGTCAATAATTGAATGTGCCATTATGTTTTCATGGAACATAACATGATAATAAAAATGAAAAAAATATGTTTATCTATAAAGAAAAATACCCAAAAATATAAAACCATGCAGTTTTATTACAGTTCGCATGTTTAAACCAAACGAGTATAAAACCGAAATAGTAAGGAATGGTGTGAGAATATTGCGACCAGATGAATATGAAGCTGTTTTAAAAGGTTGTACGAAATCTCATCATCGTACTATGCTTAAAGCATTATTATATTCTGGGATGCGTTATATTGAGATGCAAAGATTTCAAGAACATCCAAGTTGGTTTACTGGTGATTTTATTCATTTACCTAGGTTTGCTGATCGTAAAGTCAAAAGGAAGCAACATGAACGATGGGTTAGATTAAATCCAACTGGTAAAATGATAATAGAATATTTTTTACAAGTTAAAGAACCATTACCTGCGTATCAGAATTGGCGAGATAATATGAGAAGGTGGGCTAAACGTGGTGGTATTAGTCCTGAAGGCATGGGTGTTAAGACGACAAGAAAAACATATGAATCTTGGTTAATGTTTTATTATCCTGGTTTTATGGCTGATATAACTCTTTCTCAAGGGCATGATACTGTTACAAGTATTCAACATTATTTAAATATGCCTTTTACTGAGGTGGATCATTTAAAAATGAAGAACTATGTTGATGGGTGGCGGCCTGATCCTCATAGATTTGAAACTTATAACAACAGGTGATATATGAAAAAATTAGTAATATTTAGTATTGTATTTTCAATTTTTATTCTAAGTGGATGTGTTGAGAATGATTTTATAATTCGTGGTGGAAAACGTACTCATGTTTGTTATGGTGTGATTACTGATATGTATGTTGATGGTACTATGGCATCATTGGATTTAGAGAATGGTAGTGTAAGAGGTATTACATTTTTCCCTAGTCCCAATGAGGGTTATGAGTGTTTTGATTTTGAACTTTTAGAAGTTGGTGCAGTTTATACTTTTGTTTTTCATATTGAGGATAATGTTCCTAGACCTGGGATTGATATTTGGTATCGTGATGATTGTCCTGTTATTGATGAAATTAATAGAGGTAACTATTCTAGTTATTGGGTTGAGAGTAGAGGTTGCGTTTTATATGAATGAGATAATTGAAGATTGCAAAAAAAGATATAAAGAGCATATGTTGAAAGCAGAAATTTATCTTTGGCAGGTTCATATATTGGAACATCCAGAGGATAAAGAATGTTATCAGGAAGCAATTGCTGATAATTTAAAGAAGTTAAAAACCATTAACTTATAGGTGAGATTATGCAAACGAAGTTGGATGATTGGGTTTGGCATAATTTTAATGATGATGGTGTTATGAGATTTTATCATGTTAAATAGTTTATTTTTAAGTATCTACTCATTAATAGTTACAATAAATAAGTAACTACTCATTTATGAGTTAAGTATTTATATGTCTTAGACAATACATAATAACTCAGGCATATACCTGAATCTTTTTTTTAAAAGGAGGTATAAGGATATTATGAAAGAAAAAAGAGAAGTTTTTAAAATAAGTAAGAGAACGCTGTTGGGCATATTCTTGGTTGCAACAATGTTTCTAGCGGCAGTATTTAGTATCACACTTGTTAGAAATGATTTTAATGTACCAATGACTATAAAAGAAATAGAGCATGGATGGTATAAGCTAACAGTTGTAGGGCAAAATGTTAGCGTTGGTAATGGTCTTGATGGTGTAGTAAATATTTTTGTTTATCCACTTGCAAGTAAAGGCGATATAACAGGATCACCATATAACTGTACAGAAGCTACTGCTTATGCACATGGAGATGATGTTGATGGTTGGAGTGATGGGGAAGCACTCACTGGTGATGTTGATCCTGCATACACTTGGATTATTGCAGTTAGTGTACAGTTCAGTGATAAGGCATATAATACTACAAGTAGTGATTGGGATAAAACATTGGTTAAGTGTGTTGGTACAAGTACTGATCTAAGTATTAGTGCTGAGGAAGCGGAAGAAGGTGGAGATTTCTATGAACAGGATGGTACTACTGATGCAAAGCTAACTTTTTATTGGGATAACAGTGATGCGGGTTGGAGTACTACTACTGGTCAAACTGTAACATTTGATGATTTTGATATATATTATTATGCTTAAATAAAGTTAAGGAATAATAATGTTAAGTAAAACTAGATGGATCCTATTGTTCATTGTTTTTTCAATATTAGGATGTTCATTAGTTTTACCTGTTTTTAATAAGAAATCTGGTTATGATCTATTGGTTAAATCTTTTGATAAATCTATTGATAGTACAGTTAGTAGTCTTAATGATTGGGTGATAGACAACAATACTGTTTATGTTGATAATAGTCAGGTATTTGCTAGTGCAACTCCACATACGATAAATGGTGATGGTGATGTGGTTTTTGAGTTCAGTTCAAAGGTTTATTCTGGTAATGTTGATTTCTGTTGGGGTTTCAACCAACAGGTTATGAAACCGACTAATATCTGGATTTGGAAGAATTATACACATGAGAATTTTACTTTGGGTTTTGAAGAAGATTGGGGTTGTATAACACTTTATAATGTTACCGATTACGAGAATCTTGGTATTGAAAACTATGATGACTATTCTGTTTGTCTTGGAACAAGGAACAATAGTTTTCTCTTTAATGTGTCTTATCAAATTTTTGATGAGATGGAAGATTTATGGGTTAACACGTCTTGCGTTTATGCTTTTTCTTCATATAATGTTGATGGTGATGATTATATTATTTGTGGGAATTATAATAAGTCAGTGAAGATTTGGGATAACCAGACATATTGGGATTGGAAACCTTGGAATGTACAATATAATCATATAAAATATAATTATCAAAATATGACAGATTGGTATATCACTTCAAGTATTAACATAGAACAGAGTATTCTTTATAAATGCAAGATTCATATTAAACAATTAAAAATACAACTTGGAGATATAAATAGTAAATATTGGTTTGCCTTTAAACCATCATCTGAAACATTATCTCAAGCAATTACAAACGGGCATCTGTATTATCTTGACCCATGGTATGATAGTAACTGGCAGTATCGTAAAGAGATAACAGTATCTTCAAAGATTGAGGGTTATCAGACAATGTTGAATATAAGTAAAGGTGCAGATACAACATTTAATTGCAGTAATCATTGTAACACTAACTTTAGCGATATTCGTTTTACAAATTCCTCTGGTGATGGGCTTATTCCTTATTGGATTGAGAGTTATATTGAGAATGGTGCAGATAGTTATGCTCATATTTGGATAAATAATCTTTACAACGAATCAACATTGTATATGTATTATGGGAATAGTGGTGCTTCTGATTCATCAAGTGGTAGTGATACTTTTATTTTTTATGAAGATTTTAATAGCATTAGTGAATGGAATCATAATACTGATACTCATTTTAGTCTTAGTGATGGTATTATGACTGCTGTACAGGATGCTAATTGGGGTTATATCTATTATGATTTGGGTAGTAGTATGCAGACAAAGATTAAAGCTAGAGTGTTAGCTGATGTTATGACTAATAATGGTATGATAAGTATTACAAATTGTCTTAATACGTTGAGTGTTTGGGATTGGAATCCCACTAGTAGTATCGAGATGGATTTTTATGACCGATTAATTGATGCTTCTACTGCTTGTCTGCGTATTGCAAATAAGGATGATAGTGCGACATCAGGTGAACTCGTTGTATTAAGAGTAGAGGAAGGTTTGGATGATGATGTCTGGTATAGGGCTTTGATGTGTTATCCACTTGATGGTTATGTTTACAATGATACTACAAATGCTTTGATGGAAAGTGGTAATGATAGCCCTGGCACATTTACCAATCCTAGATATATCTATATTCAAACTCGTAATTATGCAACTACTGGTTATACTGTTAAGTTTGACTGGCTTTTTGTAGGGAAACATACAAGTGGTACTGAACCTGTTTTTGTTTTTGATAGTGAAGAAATAGCATCTAATCCTGTTTATAAACCAGTTATTAATTTTGCAGGTAGTCTTAGTAGTATGGGTGGTCCTGAAAAACTGCCATTAACC
>MUGC01000005.1 GCA_002900535.1 Thermoplasmata archaeon M9B1D
CCATGGCCTTTTTCCCTTAACTTTTCAGCAATCCACCACTCAATATACTCAGCTTGTTTACGTTTGGCAATTGGATTAAATCTGGTAAAAATCTGTGGCACAAGTCTAAGACCATATTTTTTAGCAAATCTATTTGATTTATAACCCATTTTATGTTGCTTAAACCTAGTAGATGGATCATGAGTTGTTTGTCCAACATAATAACAAGCTTTTCTATTATCCATATGA
Source organism: Thermoplasmata archaeon M9B1D (assembly GCA_002900535.1). Lineage (GTDB taxonomy): Archaea > Thermoplasmatota > E2 > DHVEG-1 > DHVEG-1 > M9B1D. The sequence continues at coordinate 229 of MUGC01000005.1, forward strand.
GGATTTTTTTCTCTGAATTTTTTTGAACTCAATACTTCTTTATCAAGTTCTATTACGTAAACATTGTAGACCATATTCTCCTCACAATTACATTTTAGATAAGAATAAAAAATTTGCTAGTTATGATATCTACTCAATTCTTTCTAGCTCATATATTACTGGATTTTTTCCATCTGGACATGCATTTGTTGGATTTTCACTTTCTTTTAACCTGGGAAAACTAGCCCCATACATTATTGCGAATGCTTTAGGGATAATACTATAATTAGCATGAATACAAACATCTCCTTTAATATCATTTGTTAGAAAAGACACATAAGTATTATCAAATCTATAAATATATTAGAGCAAAGCCTATACACAATACAACACCAATATATCTTAAGGGGAAATAATGAAAATCGATATACCTTATGGTAAAGAAAAAATTAAAGTCAACATTTCTGAGCCTTACGAAATCCTTGTTCCCAATAAAGTATCAGTCGAAAGCGAAGATAAATTAATTGAAAAAGCCTTAGAAAAACCAATTGGTTTTGAATCTTACGACGAATTTGCAGAAAAAGCTAATAGATTACTTGTTATCATTAATGATGCAACTAGACCAACTCCCACTTCTAAAATACTTAAGTACCTTCTTCCAGTTCTTTCATCACATCCAGATGTAAAATTCCTTGTAGCCACTGGTGTGCATCGTGCTCCAACTGAAGAAGAATACAGATTTATTTTTGGAGAAACCTACGAAGTTTTTAGAAGAAGAACTTATGCTCATGATGCCCGTAAAGATAAAGACATGGTTTATCTTGGTAAATCAAAAAATGGAACTGAAATGTATATCAATAAACTGGTCCCAGAGTATAGAAACATCCTTGTCATTGGAAGCGTTGAACCACATTATTTTGCAGGTTACACAGGTGGACGTAAATCATTTTTGCCAGGTGTTGCATCATATAAAACCATTGAGATGAACCATAAACTCGCCCTAAGCGATGAAGCATGTTCTTTAGCTCTAAAAGGCAATCCAGTTAATGAGGATATGGTTGACGCAATGAACGTCTTGAAGGATCTAAATATCTTCTCAATACAAACAGTTCTTACTGGTGATCATAAATTATATGCTGTCACTGCAGGTGATCTCCATAAATCATTTGATGCAGCGATTGAATTATCAAATCAGATTTTCTGCGTTCCTTTAATAGAAAAAGGAAATATCGTAGTTTCAGTCGCGCCATATCCTATGGATATTGATTTATACCAGTCACAAAAAGCGCTTGACAACGGCAAACTTGCAATTAAAGACGGAGGCGTTATTATCGTTGTTTCGAAATGTCGCGATGGCGTTGGTGAAGATCAGTTTTTAAAGCTTTTATGTAAAGCAAAAAGCCCCAAGGAAGTCTTTGACATCTTAGATGTTGAATACAAACTAGGGTATCATAAAGCAGCAAAAATGGCACAAGTTGGTATACGTGCTGAGATTTGGGGAGTTACAGACCTTGATGATGAAACCATGAAAAAAGCAATGCTCAAACCATATCGAAGTATTCAAAAAGCAGTTTATGATGCGATTAATTTTATTAAATTAAAAGGTAAAAAACCAAAAATAATTATAATGCCTGCAGGAAGCCTTACAATCCCAATTTATAAAGGAGAAAAATAAATGGATTTTAGTTGGACAACCGAACAAGAATTATGGAGAAAAACAGTAAGAGAATTCGCTCAAAAGAAGATTAAGCCAAAAGTAAGAGAGATAGATACAAACAAAAAGATTCCAGAAGAAATAATCAAAGAAATGGGAAGACTAGGATTGCTAGCGCCAACTGTATCATCAGAATATGGCGGAGCAGATTTAGACTGGACAATGGCGGCAATCGCTGCAGAAGAAATAGGAAGAGCTGATATAAGCCTAGCAATACCAGTTCTATACCTTGTTGAGTCTTCATGGGGATTTATTCTAGATCGATATGGAACAAAAGAAGTAAAAGAGGAATTCCTACCAAAAATAACTAAGGGTGAAGCTTTCTGCGGAATAGCGGTAACAGAACCAGAAGGAGGTTCTGATATTTTAGGCGCTGGTAAAACCAAAGCAGAGAAAAAAAGTAAAAACTGGGTCTTGAACGGTGAGAAAATATTTATAAGCGGTGTCAAAGAATCCAGCAAATGGGGTGGTATTCATTTAACACTTGTCCGAACTGACCCTAAAGCTGGACATAAAGGTTTTAGTTTTTTCGCCGTCCCACTTAAGAATAATAAAAATATTGAAACTACTCTGTTTGAAGACATGGGACGCATGGGTATCTCTACAGGTGGTTTCACAATGAATAATTTAGAACTATCTCAAGAATATATGATTGGTGAAGAAAATCGTGGTTTCTACTATACAATGGAAGGTTTCTCAGCTGCTCGGATGCTAATCGGTGCAACATGTGTAGGAGCATCAGAGACGGCACTTGAACTAGGTATTGAACATATAAAAAACAGAAAAGCATTTGGTAGAGCAATAGGAAGTTTTGAAGGCATACAGTTCCCACTAGCAGAACATTATACAAACATTGAAAGTGTTAAATTATTGACGTACAAAGCTGCATGGATCATGGATAAAAAGTACAAAGAAGGAAAGTTTTCACATAAAGATATATCACTTGCAGCTGCTATGAGTAAGCTCCGCGCACCTGTTTATGGCTTCCAACTTATGAATGATGTAGCAGACTGGTTTGGAGCAATTGGTTATACAAAAGAATATCCAATTGAGATGGGCATACGTGGTATTAGATCATATTCAATTGGTGCTGAAGGTACAATGAACGTTATGAAAATTATCATTGGCCGAGAGCTGTTAGGAAAAGATTTTCTACCGTACAAATAAAATAATTTAAATTAGATTATATGGAGAGATGTAATCTCCATATCTATTTTGTGCTTCTAACAATCGCTCTTTTTGTTCTTTCAAGACATCAAATAATATTTCTGGTGTATCTTTAACTCTGGTGCTAAATATATCAAACATTCGCTCAATTTTTGATAGATTTTCAGGAGTTCTGATTGAAAATTGTGTGATATAATCCTCTTTTGTGTAAGTCTTTTTTAAAACTTGTTCGAACAATGTTTGTAAATCCTCATATTTTGGAATAAAACCTGTCGGAGTTTTAAGTGAGCCGACATTATTATTTGCTCTTAGTTCCATCCATTTTAGCCAAATCGCCTTATCGTTTTTATGGTTCAACCAGTTTCCATATCTATCTCTTAAAAAATAGTTAACCGAGAATATTTTAGGAGGGTTTTTTACGTTTTTTCCGAACTTCAAATTATCCTTTATGTATTTTCCAATTGGTATAGATAGAAAATCAATGTTTGACATTGGATTAAACACTCTAACACCTTCTTTACCTAAAGTTGCAGCTGTGGTTTCAGATTCAAGACATGCCCCTATGGTTATAATTCCATGAGTCCAATCAAAGGCTTCTTGAACTGGTACAGAAGTATCTGAATCACGACCACCATAAATTATTCCGCTTATTTCCACACCCTTAGGATCATGTAATTTTTCATCTGCATTATTCAGGATATCCATTATAAAAGTAAAACGGGCGTTCTTGTGTGAAGCATTAATTACTTTCCCATCTTTGTCTTTTTTACCGTCATACCATTCGCCAGAGTGATTAAAACCTTTTTTTGGTTTTTGACCTGGTTTTCCATTCCAATAAACCTTGCCTTTATCATAGTATAGTTGGTTTGTGAAAATTATTTCTACCGGTTTATGAAGAGCATTCCACTGCAATGGATCATCTTTATCATTAATGCCTTCTATAATACCAAATATTCCCGATTCAACATTAACTGCCCGTACTTTTCCACCAATATTATGTATGTAAGCAATGTCATCACCAACTATTGTTTCGCCTTTTACCATTGCAGTAGATGTTTTACCACACATTGAAGGAAAAGCGCCTGTGAAATAACTTTTACGATTGTTTGGTCCATGTATTCCCATAACAAGCATGTGTTCTGTTAACCAACCCTCCTTTGATGCACGGTTAATTGCCAAACGCATTGCTAATTTTTTTAGACCAATTGTGTTACCACCATATTGAGTGTTAACACTGTAAATAACTTCATCTTCCAAATCAATGTAAACTCGTCTTTTATGAATATTCCTACTTACTAAAAGCCCAAGACTTGCTTCTTCTAACTCACCTTGTGAATGAACGAATTTGAAAAAATTTGCATTTTTTCCTAGCCTTAAAAAATCTTGATAACCCTGCCTGTAAAGTAAATCTTCGCTATGTGCAACATATGCAGAATCTGTTAATTGAATACATAGAATTGAAAATTTTGAATTTTTAGGACCCAAACAGAAAAATTTTACAAAAAGCTCATGGTCTTTCATGATGTTTTTTAGAATTCCAAATATTTCCTTAAGCCCCTTATCTCTGTTCATAGTATTTAATTCAGGTCCAAGATATTTACCTTGTGGGAGGAGAAACTTTGTTCTTATCTTATCACGGGCTTGATCATAATAGTTATCGTAATGAATTGTATGCCCTCCAATAGCCAATTTTGTTTCCTCATGATTCTTAACTGCTGCCTCACGGGTATATTTGATATCCTCACTGCTATCGTCACATACTGTAACCTTTGAAGGATTACAAATATCAATATACTGTGCGATAAAAGAGTGTACTGTTTGATTTTTAATCCGTTCAACTTTTTGATAATCTGATTTGCTTAAACTATTTTTTAGAATCTCGAAGACTTTTTTACTCATCGTAAAAATCGCCTCGGTACAGGCGTGAGGCTATAATATAAGATATATATTTAAAATAATTGAATTAAAAAAAGTGCATTTATAGTTTGTATTAAAACATATTTGGAAACGTTTATTAAATATTCTCTTTTTCATTGTCAAGATAAAAATGACCGATCAACCAATATTAATGAGAAGTGGAGACGAAAAAAGTCGAACTCAGACCCCTGGGAAACTATTTAGATTAATGATTAAATCAAAAAAGCTTGAGGCGATTATAGCTGAAATAGAACCAAATACCTCATCACGTTGGTATAAACATGACGGAGAAGAACTTCATTATGTGCTTGAAGGCGAAATCGAATATGATGTTGGAGAAAAATCGTACAAACTTCATAAGGGAGACCTATTATGGCACAACTCAAATATTGAACACAGAGCTAAAAATATTAGTGATAAAAAAGCAAAATATGCAACAGTTGGAACACCACCTACATTTATGATAGAATAAAGAAATTATTTTTTATTTTTCTCTGCTTTTTCTATTTCTTTTTTAAGCCATGGTCTAAGATTATCTACCTTAAACAGATTTTTTAATTCTTGTTTAAGATTTGATGGTTTTATTATTATTATCCAACCTTTATCATAGGGGCTTTTATTTAAAATAGTTGAGTTAAGCTCTAAATCTAAATTAGCCTTAATAATTACTCCAGATATAGGTGACACAAATTTACCTATCCATTTTGATGACTGAATTCTTGCACATGTTTCACCTTGAATGACCTCATCATCTTCGAAAGGTAAATCAATATATGTAATTTCATCAGCACTTTTTAGATAAAAATCATTTATGCCAGCACGAATATTTCCATCAGACTCAATCTTTGCCCATGCATGGTCTTTATGATAGTATAAATCCTCTGGAAAATTATACCCTTCAATTATTGTCATATGTTATCCTTCCCTTATTTTCTCTAATATTATTTGTTTTTTAAATTTTATTTTACTGCTGCATGAATCATTGATGAAATTTGTTCTCTTTTGAATCCTTTTTGGTCGATAGCATCACAGGGACATGCAACTACACAATTTCCACATCCTTTACATGCTCCTTCAATGATATGGAAAACTCTAATTTTTTTACCATTTTTTAGTTTTGTTGTTAATTCTATTGCTTTATATGGGCATGTAGTTAAGCATATACCACACCCACTGCATAAATCCTCATTTATACTAGCAATTGGAATATCAATGTAATATTTATTATTTGAAATAATTGTTAATGCTCGAGACACTGCACCATATGACTGAGTTAAAGTTTCACTAATTGATTTCGGTGAATGTGCTAAACCTGCAAGGAATATACCATCGGTTGCAAAATCAACAGGTCGTAGTTTTACATGAGCCTCTAAAAAGAAATTATCTTCATTTAACGGTACCTTCAATTTTTTTGCGAGTTTAACATTATCTTTTAATGGAATGATTGCTGGGCTTAAAACAAGGTAGTCCGCATGTATATTCATTATTTCATTAATTATGGGTTCTCTTACAGTAATTTCAAGATCTTTTTTACCTTTTCTAACCTTTGGTTTCTGCTCTTTATTGTATCTTATAAAAATAATTCCTCTTTCTCGTGCTTTTTCATAATATGTTTCTTTAAATGAATATGTTCTAATATCCCGATATAAGATGAAGATTTCTGCATTAGGATGTAATTCTTTTATTTTCAAAGCGTTTTTTATGGCATCATTACAACATATTCTACTACAGTATGGTCTTTGATTTTCACGTGATCCTACGCATTGTATCATAACAATAGTTTTTTTATTGAAATTATGGTCTCTTACAAGTTTTTTCTCAAGTTCAAGCTGAGTCATTATTCGTTTATCTTCACCATAAAAATACTCATTTGGTTTATATTCTTCAGCGCCTGTAGCAACAATAATAACGCCATGTTTAACGTTTAGTTTTGCGTTAATATTTTTTAATGTAGTAGAATAACTTCCAACGTAACCTTCGACTCTGTCAATCTTTGCTTTTTTATAAATTTTAATTTTTGGATGTTTCTCAACTTTTTCTATAATTGATTTCATGAATGCTTGAACATCTTTGTTTTCTAGGGTATAAAAAATTTTTTTAAGGTTTCCGCCTAGTTCTTTTTCTTTTTCAACTAAAAAGACTTCAAATCCTTGATCTGCAATTGCAAGGGCAGATGTCATCCCTGCCAGTCCCCCACCTATAACTAGAGCTTTTTGTATGACATCCAATTGAATAGTTGAAATAGGTTCAAGGCTTAATGCTTTTGAAACAGCCATTCTGATAAGATCCTTTGACTTCTGTGTTGCAGCCATAGGGTTATTCATGTGCACCCAAGAACATTGATCACGAATATTAGCCATCTCAAAAAGATGAGGATTTAAACCAGCTTCTTGAATAGTAATCTGAAATAAAGATTCGTGTGTTCTTGGAGTGCAAGACGCAACAACTACTCGATTTAACTTTTTTTCTTTGATTTTTTCTATAATTTTTATTTGAGTGTCATCAGAGCAAGAATAAAGATCCTCTTGAGCATATACAACGTTAGATAGTGTTTCTGCATATTTTACTAATGAAGATACATCGACATAGCCGCCGATGTTAATACCGCAACGACAAATAAAAACACCAATTCGTGGAGTTTTATTTTTAACATCGATTTCCTTTGGATACGCACTTTTCTCAATTAAAGTGTTTCTCTTAGAAGCTATTATGCTACCAGCCTTTGCAGCTGCCGCTGAACCCTCTGTAACTGTTTCAGGGATATCTTTCGGTCCAGAAAAAGAACCACAAACAAATATACCGTTTCTTGTAGTATCTATAGGATTAAATTCAGTGGTATTACAAAAACCAAAATCGTTTAGACTTACACCTATTTTATTTGCAATTTCTTTCATTTTTTTATTAGCAGTAATCCCAACTGAGAGTATGACCATATCAAATTTTTCTTCTTTTAGCCAACCATCCTCAGTCTCATATTTTATCAAAAGGTCTCTAGTTTTTGACTCTTCATTAATACAAGATATTCTACATCTTATAAATCTGACATTGTAATCTTTTTTTGCTCTGTTATAATATCTTTCGAATCCCTTGCTAAAAGTCCTCATATCAATAAAGAAGATAGTAGGTTCTATTTTTGGAGTATGCTCTTTAGACATTACCGCCTGCTTAATAGCATATATACAACATACAGATGAACAATAGTTGTTACCAAAAACATTATCACGTGAACCTACACATTGAATCCAGGCAATTTTTTTCGGTTCTTTTTCATCAGATGGGCGTACTACACGACCTTGATATGGGCCAGATGCTGAAAGCATATATTCAAATTCTAATGCATTTAAAACATTTGGAAAACGTTCATAACCATATTCGCTTCTCAGTCTAGCATCAAAAAGATCATAACCAGTTGCAAGTACAATTGAGCCAACGTTTAACTCAAGTATTTTTTCGTTCATTTCGTGATTGATTGCCTCTGCTTCACAAACCTTTGAGCACTGCATACACTCTGAACAAATAGAACATGAAAGACACCTCTTTGCTTCCTTTACTGCTTCCTCTTCTGTATAACCAAGGTCAATTTCTCTAAAATCTTTAATACGTTTTTCAACTAGGAGTTTTTTCATTTGTACCCGTGGTTGATCTTTTCTTCTTTCTCTTAGTTCTTTGATTGTGTTTTCTTTTTTTCCACGCCCCTTTCGTAAATCCTGGTTTTTTATGTACCTATCAATTGATATCGCACCTTCAATACCATGCCCAATTGCCTCAACAACAGAAGCAGGACCAAAAACAACATCCCCACCTGCAAATACACCGGGTATATTGGTTTCAAGTGTGACTTCATCTGCTTTTATAGTTTTTCTTTCAGTTAGCTCTAGTTTTTCAAAACCAGTTAAATCTGGTGTTTGCCCTATTGCAATTATTAATGTATCACCGTTGATAATCTGAGCATGGTCACTAGAAAACTTAGGTGAAAAATTACCTTTTTTATCATAAGAACGTTCACAAACTCTTGTTTCAAGACCAGAAACCTTATTATTTTTAATTCTAATATTAGATGGATTTAAAGACTCATAAATAACAACTCCTTCTTCTTTAGCATGTCTGATTTCCTCTGCTTTAGCTGGCATTTCTTTTTCTAAACCACGGTAGACAATATAGGATTTTTCCGCCCCGAGACGAAGAGCTGTACGGGCACAATCAATTGCGACATTTCCCCCGCCAATAGTAATTACTTTCTTGCCAAAGTTCTTAGGTTTTTTACCTTGTTTTACATTTTTTAAAAATTGAATACCGTAAAAAACATTTTCCGCATTTGAGCCATTGATTTTGAGTCTTGTTGAGTTTTGTGATCCTATAGCTAAAAAGACTGCTTTGTATTGTTTCCTAATTTCATTTAATGTAATATCTTTACCAATTTTCACGTTTTTCTGAAATTTAATACCATGATCTAATATTCTGTTAATATCATACATAGCAATTTTACTAGGAATGCGATAATCAGGCATGCAGCTAGTCATCATACCGCCAGGTTTACTTGAGGCTTCAAATATGGAAACAGGGTATCCCATTTCTGTAAGTTTATATGCACATGTAAGTCCTGAGGGCCCAGCGCCTATTATAGCAATTTTTTCTTTTTTCTTTGGTTTAATAATTTCTGGAGGTTCTTCTCCATTTTTTATAATATAGTCTGTAACAAAACGTTTAAGATTTTTTATTGCAATAGGATCATCTATCTTTGAGCGTAAACATTCGTTCTCACAAGGATGATGACATACACGACCACATACCACTGGAAAAGGATTATTTTCACGAAGTAAATCCAATGCTTCCTTGAATTTTCTTTTACTTATTAACTCTACATATCCTTGAGCGTTAACCTTTGAAGGACAAGCTGTTCTACATGGAGATTTACCATCGAGTTTATCGATAGTGTAAACATTTGGAATAGCTTGAGGATACATCTTATAGATTGCGTGTCGTTCTGCTAATTGTTGATCAAATTGTGAATGTATTGATACTGGACAAACCTGTTCGCATTCTCCACAGCCGTTACATTTATTTATATCTACATAGCTTGGTTTTTTTCTAATTTTAACTTTAAAATTACCCGCAGAGCCAGATATATCTTGTAAATCAGAATAAGTAATCAGTTCGATATTTGGATGTCTCCCGACGTTAACAAGCTTAGGGGACATAATACACATTGAGCATTCATTTGTTGGAAATGTTTTATCAAGTTGAGCCATGACTCCTCCGATAGCTGGTTTTTCTTCTAAAAGAAATGTTTTAAAACCAGAGTTAGCAAGGTCAAGAGCAGCTTGCATCCCACCAATACCACCGCCAACTACTAAAACAGAGCCGATCTTTTCATGGGATGATGATTTTTTACTCATTTTACTAACTCCAATTTTTCAAGTAAAGCATCGGGTTTGATTTTGTTCATATGAAAACCAAGTTTTTCTTGATTTATACCTAGAGCCAGTCCCAAAACCTGAGGATAATAAAGCACAGGAAGATTATAATTTACACCATACTTTGCCTCTATCTTTTTCTGATTATCTTCGTACATAATTGAACAAAATGGACAAATTGTCACAAGGGCATCAACTTTATTTGCTGTAACATTGTCAAGTTTAGGTTTTGCCATTGATAGTGCCATGTCTCCCTCGATTCCTAGTAAAGCACCACCGCAGCAATCAAGCTTATTTTTATAATCTATTACCTCTGCACCTGTTACTGATACGAGCTCCTCAATTGTAGATGGATTTTCCGCATCTTCAAAATAATCATACAAACTACTTGGTCTTAGATAATGACACCCATAATGAATTGATAATCTTAATTTACCAAGATCATTCTTTATTTTGTTTTTTATAAAGTTTAAGCCTATATCTTCATATAGTACTCGTGCGAAATGTTTGATTTCTACACCTGGTTTATATGTTCTTCCTATTTTTGCAAGTTCTTTGTTTATTTTTTCACGTAGCTTTCTATTGCTCGTAAGCTCTTTGTTTGCTCCGGTTAGAACAGAGGTGCATGCACTACATAAAGTACATATTTTTTCATCTCTGTCAGCAGCAACAGCTAAATTTCGAGCTGCTATTAATAATGATATTTCAGAATTAATAGATCTGATAGGAAAACCACAACAAGAGAAATCCTCGAGGTTATCAAAATGTATTCCCAATGTTTTTGCAACTGTTCTTGTTGCCATCTCATAGTTTTGCCCACGAATCGGAATTGTACATCCTAGAAATAATGCATATTTCACTAAATCTTCTCCTTTATACGCATGTTTTTTAATAGTTTTTTTACTTCTTCAAAAATTTTTTTAATTGGAGGTAATCCTAATTTTTCTCGTTTTTTATTATCAAAATCTTCTATAATGTTCAATCGGCCAAATGTACTAATTATTCTTGCTTGTCCCCTAAAAAAAGGGTGAATATATCCTTCTTTTACTGCAATGTTTTTTAATGCCATCATAATTTTTGTTAATTCTACATTCTGCGGGCAACGATCATCACAGGTACAACATGTTGAACAAAGCCATATAAAATCACTTTTTAAAACTCGATCTCTCATACCTAAGAGTATCATTCGAATGATTTTACGAGGGTTGTATGTTTCATCAATTTCACGAACAGGACAGCTTGCTGTACAAGTACCACAGGCAAAGCACTTTGTAATATTTATTCCACCTGTTTCTGCGGCTACTTCATATTTAAAATTATGATCTAACTCTTTTGAATCAATCATACCTTTTCGGCCTCTATTATAGCGTTGGTAAGATCCTCAGGTTCAACACCTGGACTTTCAATTTTATGTTTATCGTAATAGTTTTCAATTTTGGAAATTAAGATTTTTTCTTTTCGTTTTGTTTTTATTAAACTGTTTTCTAATCTATCAAGTTCTGATTTTGGAACTAACTGAAAGTCACCTGAAATATCGATATTTTTAATGAAATTATTTTTTACTTCCTGAGCGGTTCGTATCAATCCGCCTCTTGCTTTAGAAGTACCATATAAGATTTCTACGCCTTCACGTATTTTAACTCCTTGAGGGATTCTCGGTGTTTTTTTATATAGGAATTTATCAGAGGTAAGCCATTGTTCGAGTTCTATCATTTTATTAATTGTTTCAATAGTCAGATTTACTGGTTTTAATTTACCAGTAATCTTCTCATAATTATTGATAAGAGAACAAATAATTTCCTTTCTATCTGGTACATTACCAAGTTCACGTTTCATATTTGTTAGATTTTCCTCCATGGATTTATATATTTTACCTCTAAATTTCTCATCAGGTACTCTGAGTATTTTACTCATGGTTTGATAATCAAAATCAATTAGAATACCACCAACAAATACCATGCTTTGACCAATATCGCCACCACCTTCACCAGCTATCTTTTGTTCTTTTTTTGTTACAATATCATTTTCTGGTCGAAAATGTGCGTCGATCCCAAAATCCTGATAGGTATCACAGACAGGCTGTGAAAGGTAAGAAAATATATCTTTTATCCTATTTGGAAAACAGGGATTACCATTACGCCATATTAGTTGATAAAAAATCTGATTTTTATCTAAATAAGTTGCGCCACCACCAACCTCACGTCGCATAACATAGATGCCTCTTTTTTTACAATATTCTAGATCTACTTCTTTTTCTGCATCTTGAAAATATCCTATTGATGCCAAAGGCACTTCAGGGGATACTATCACTAGTCCTTCAAAACCCATCCTTGCTAAAGCATGAAATATAATCATGGATTGTTGACCTGGCAAATAATCTAGATTAAGAAGCTTCATCACTTTCATTAGCCTCCGCAAAGCTATATATGGCTACTGTTTATAAGTATAATATTATCATTAAATGTATTAATATTAATCATTATAATTCTAAGATATAGTTTTTATAATAAATTGTTTTCGCTCTAATAACTATACAAATTCAATACATATTTATGAAAATAATATTTTTATTGTAAAAAATGATAGATATGAACTATATGTCGCCTCGTTCCAATTTACGTTCTTTAACTATATCTAAAGGTTTTGCTCTTACTGTCTCCTGATATCTCAATACTTCGTCTACAGCAACTATAGCACATGCAGATACTTCATTTTTTCCAAGTCCCCCAACAATATCATCAGTAAGAGCCAATATTTCTTCTTTTGAAAGACCTGAATTCAACGCATTAATTATACATTTTCTCAATTCTTTTCTTGCTAAACTACAGATACCAAAAGATTTTTTAAGTTTATTCTTAATTTTCTCATTTTCTTGTGGAGATAACTTACCTGGCTTCACCTTTCCATATTTATCTTCATGTCTTAAAGCCTGACCAATAGCAGTAATTGAACATAGAGACACGTCTTGTTGATCATAATCTCTTCCTAACTCATTACTAAATAGCAGAATATCTTCTTTAGTCATACCTGCATTCATGGAATCTATCACACTTTTTCTAAGCTGCCTTCTTCCTAAAGCACATTTTTTAAAACTTTCTGTAATATCTTTTCTTATTTTTTCTAGATTCATATAAACAATCACCCTTACTCAAATACCTTTAGCCAAAGTATCTAAATTTATATCTTTATCAAATCTAATTAGGAAATAATATTATCTTAGGATGAAAACAAGATAATCTTTATTTATGTTTCGATATTAAAAGTACAATTTTTTATTGTTTCATTCTGGGAATTCCATATAAGGCGCATACATTTTTACCATCTTTTTTAATTTATCGAAATCTTCATATTTTAAAACTTCGTCGACTGCGATAATGGCACAAACCGAGACCTGGTCTTTTCCGAATCCCCCAACTAGATCATCGCATATAGCAAGTAGTTCTTCTTTTGTCAAACCTGAATTTAATGCATTGGCAACGCATTTTCTTAGCTGTCTTCTAGCAAGACCACACTTTTTAAAACATTGTCTAAGCTTATTATAAATTTCAACCTTTTTTTGAGATGCAGGAGGTTCCGGTTTTATTTTTTTATTTTCTCCTTCATATTTTAAAGCTTGGCCTATAGCTGTTATTGCACATAATGATGCTTCATCCTTGAAACCTTCTTCTTTCAATTTATTAGAAATAGCTAATATTTCTTCTTTGGTTATTCCCTTATCCATTGCAGAATCTACATATTTTCTTAGTTGGTTTCTTCCAGCAGCACATTTCCTAAAACAAACCTCAAGTTTATCTTTTATTTCTCCTTTATTCAATTGGCCTTTCATCAATTCTAGAATCTACAGTTCACAGATATATTTTTCTGATAATAACAACCAGTATTTGAATAAAATCTTCTATATAGACCATATATCGACTTTAACAAAGAAGAGATTGTAAAATTTAAGGATTTTATTAGATCTTTATCATAGGATAATATCTTGGAGTCCACATTTTAGATTTTATATCTTCAAGTGAATGCTTAGATGTTCCTCGTTCTTTTGCAATTTCTGTAATTGTTGTAAAAGCAATGTTTGCACTAATATTTCGAATTTCGTTTATCGAAGGATAAACAGCGCCTTTACTGATTCTTTTATTTGGTGTCATTTCTGCTAATTTATAAGCTACTTCTGTAAAAACCGCATCCGGAATATATTTTCCTTTACTAATAATTGCTCCTAATCCTACACCAGGAAAAATAAAAAAATTATTACATTGACCGATGATAATATTATTACCAGCATGCTTAAATGACTCAAAAGGTGACCCTGTTGCAACAATGGCCTTTCCTTTTGTTACTTTATATATATCTTGAGGAGTTGCCTCAGAGTTTGACGTTGGATTTGATAGTGGAAAAACAATTGGTCTCGAAGAATTATTATTCATTTCTGTAAGAATTTCTTTGGTGAAATGTCCTGGACGTCCAGATGTTCCAATGAGAACAGTTGGTTTGAAATTTTTCACAACCTCTAAAAGTGTTATATTAGAAATATTTTCAACATTCCAATTTTTATAAACATTTTTCTTTTTCATGAATGGCTTTTTATAATCTTCCAATTCATTTTGATCCGTAACCAAACCTTTGCTATCTATTACAGCTATTTTATCATTAGCCTTTTCTTTTGAAATATGATATTTTAATACAAGACATGCTGCTATTCGACGTGCGATACCTATTCCTCCAGCACCAGCACCATATATCACAAATTTTTGATCAACTATCTCCTCTTTTGATAATTTCAGAGCATTAATTATACCTGCAAGAGCCACAGAACCTGTACCTTGAATATCATCATTAAAACTAAGAATTTTATATCTATATTTATCTAAAATGGTAAATGCATTCTGACGGCTGAAATCTTCCCATTGAATCAAAATATCAGGAAATTTTTTCCGTATTCCATCAACAAATTTATCAATAAATTCTTCATATTCTATACCTCTAAGGCGCCCTTTTTTATATCCCAAGTAATAAGAATCTAGTAAATCAGCAGAATTATCAGTTCCAACATCCAAAGTTAGTGGCATCGTCTCCCAAGGTCTGATACCTGCTCCTAGTACATATAACGCCAGTTTACCTATTGGGATATCAATTCCACCAACGCCTTGATCACCTAATCCAAGTATACCTTGATTATCTGTTACTACAGCAATAGTCGGATGTTTAAATCGAAAATGATTAAATATTTTTTCAACAGATTCAATATTTTTTGGAGAAATAAAAATACCTCTGAAACGTGCTGAATCACGAGAATACCTGATTACTGCATCCCCAACAGTAGGAGTATAGATAATTGGAATTACCTCCTCTAAGTAACTATGACAAAATGCGTAAAAAAGAATCTCATTTCTATCATGAAGATCACGTAAAAAATTAAAACGAGCTAAATCTCCTTCCTTTTTTATTGAGTTTTGTTCTAATTTACCAATTTTATCACAATTAATACATATTTTCGAAGGGTTTCCTAGAGTATTATATCTCTGATAAACCTTTTCAACCTGTTGTTCAAGAGTAAGAACTCTTGGGGGAAGAAGACCATCTAAACCAAATCTTTCCCGTTCATCCTCATTAAATGCTGTACCTTTATTCAAAAGTGGAGCACGAATTATATCATTTCCCGTAGCACTGGTCAAAAACATGATATTTTTGTTTTCATCTTCTTTGATATCAAAATATATCGCCATTTTTTCTAATATACCTCCAATGCAACAATTACCAATCGATAAACCTTATAAGTAACTCTAACTGACAATTCCTCGTAATTTATTAATTTTTCAGTAATTTTTTAAAAAAATTTAAAAAAACAATCATTCGGAATTATATGCTATCAATTCTTTACTTAGAAGTTTAATATGACTCATTTCTTCCCTTATTATAGCATCAATTTTATCTTTTCCAATATGATCTGAAACTACGTCTTTCATTCCTAAATAAAAAACTATAGAATCTTTTTCTGCAGTGATTGCAGATTTCAATATTTCTTTAATTGAACTAAAATCTATTTCTTTTTCATAAAAAATTCTAGTATCAGCAAGAGCTTTTAG
Organism: Thermoplasmata archaeon M9B1D; assembly: GCA_002900535.1. Lineage (GTDB taxonomy): Archaea > Thermoplasmatota > E2 > DHVEG-1 > DHVEG-1 > M9B1D. Next base: position 16,503 of record MUGC01000005.1, read on the forward strand.
ATAGCTAGATGTTTCATCTTCGGGATCAAAACTTGTCATCATTTTTTCATCTTCGGAAAGATTTTTTCTCATTGTTTTAAATATTTGTTCATGATTATCTTCCATTTCAGCAAGATTAATTAATAGTCTTTTTTTATCAACATTTGGAATTTTTTGTGCTGCATTTCTATAAAATCTTGCTCCATTTCTTTCGATTTGTTCAGCGATTTCCAATATTTCATCTATATTAAATTCAAAGCTCATAACATCTAGTCCTCATTACAATTTAACTGTTATAAAATATTCTTTTTTAAGTTTTAGTTATTTTAAAAAATATTGTGCAATTATATTAAAATAGCAAAAATAGATTACGATTCACTCACCATATTTAATAGTTGAATGCTCATGGCATCATATATTATTGACAAAAAAGATTTGAAAATTCTTCTAGATAAGTTTCTTAAAGAGTTTAAGGTCTATGGTCCAATAAAACCAGGTCTAGATTCATCTGTTGATGAAATAAAATCAATAGATGATTTACATTTAGAATATAAATCAACTATTATTTCTCCTAAGAAATTTTTCCTTCCTCCAAAGGATACTTTATTTGAATTTAAAATTCAAAAAGGAAATTATGAAATCAAAGAAATTGTAAATGATGAAAAGTTTATTTTATTTGGACTTCATCCATGCGATGTTAATGCTATTTTGAAATTAGATGAGTTTTTTTCAGGGAAATTTAAAGATAAGTATTATCAAAATAGAAGAAAAAATTCAATTATTATTGCATTAAACTGTACACAACCTGGAGAAAATTCTTTCTGCAAATCTATGAATGCTGGTCCCTTCCTTTATAAAGGGTACGATATCTTACTTACAGATATCGATACAAAATATCTAATTGAAATCGGATCGGATAAAGGAAAAAAAATAATACAAGGATTAAAATTAAACATTGCTTCTAAAAATGATTTATTAAAAAAAGAAAAAAAATGTAAATTAGCCAACAAAAAAATAAAAAAAATTTTAGATCCAAATTGGCTTCCTAAACTTGCTGAAGAAAATCTTGACCACGAAATATGGATTGATCTTGGTGAACGTGGTGGTGTTGCTGGTTCCTTTCCTTGTTTATCATGCGGATCTTGCAGTCTTGTTTGTCCAACTTGCTATTGTTATGACATTTATGATACTGTAGATCTATCATTAAAAAATGGAAGCCGAGTAAGAGAACTTGATTCCTGTCAACTTCTTGAATATGGTCAAGTTGCTCTTGGAGGAAACTTTAGAAAAGATAGAAAAGATAGAATCAGGCATTGGATGTTTTGTAAATTCGGTGCTGCAGCAGGGAGTAAAAACTCCAGTTGTGTCGGTTGCGGAAGATGCATAAGGGTTTGCCCATCTAAAATTGATATAACAAAAGTAGCAAAATCTTTATGGAGAAAAAAATAACATGATGAATGAATATTATCCTAATTTTGCAATAATCAAAGAAATAAAAAAAGAAACTATCAATACAAACACATTTGTTTTAAAATTTACAGATCAAAAGATTGCAGACAAGTTTTCATGGAAACCTGGACAGTTTATGATGCTTAGCGTACTTGGAGTTGGTGAATCAGCAATTTCAATATCTAGTGTTGAAAACGATAATTCAATTAATGCAACAATTAGAAACGTTGGTAATGTCACAAATTCAATTTTTTCATTAAAAAAAGGTGACAGCCTTGGTATGCGAGGACCATATGGTACAGGGTGGCCACTTGAAAAAATAATAGGAAAGGATATTTTAATTGTTGCCGGTGGAATGGGATTAGCACCATTATATGGCGTAATAAATCACGTAATCAGAAATAGAACAGAATATGGTCATCTTGAAATTATTTATGGTGCTAGAACACCTGAAAATATGGTGTTTAAAGACGAATTTTCCAAATGGAAGAGAATAAAGAATAGTACATTTTTTTTAACCGCTGATGAAATAACAAGGGAAAATCCTTTTGAGTGCAGAACAGGTCTTGTTACATCTTGTTTCCCGATGATGAAAACACATCATAGAAATGCAATAGCACTTTTATGTGGTCCTGAAATTATGATGAGGTTTGCTGCAAAATGTCTTGAAACAATTGGTTTTGCTGATAAAAAAATTTACTTATCACTTGAACGACGTATGAAATGTGGAATTGGAAAATGTGGTCATTGTCAGATTGGTTTGAAGTATGTTTGTAAAGATGGGCCTGTGTTTAACTATGATGATATAAAACCCTTTATCCGACCGTTATGAGGTGAAATTAAAAAATGGCTAAGAAACCAAAGATTGGTGTATTCAAATTAACAGGTTGTGCAGGTTGCCAGATGGAAATATTTCGTATGGAAGATGAATTTTTGGATTTAATAAAATTATTTGATATTAGTTACTGGAAGATGGCTAAAAGGGATAATGATGATAAAGATTTAGACATTGCTCTAATTGAAGGTGGAATATCAACACCATGGGAAATTGAAGAAATCAAATGTATCAGAAAAAATACTAAATTTTTAGTTGCATTTGGCGACTGTGCAATTGGTGGTTGTATTCCAAGTATTCGCAATTGGATTCCTCAAATGGAAAGCGAAGAAATTGTTTATCCCGACCCATCAAAGATATGTTCCACCAAAGTACATGGTATTGGTGAATATGTAAAGGTCGATGCAGAATTAAAAGGATGTCCACCTCATCGAAAAACAATTCTTGAACTACTCAAATCTGCTCTTTTAAAAATTAGACCAAGACTTAGACAACATCCGGTTTGCGTAGAATGTAAATTTCAAGGTAATGCATGTTTGATTACCAGTAATAAATTGCCATGTATGGGACCTGTTATTAGTGGCGGTTGTGGTGCAATTTGTCCAACGCTTGGCAGAATATGTGAGGGTTGTTTTGGTCCAATGAGTAACCCAAACGCTTCTGCTCTTGCAAATATATTTAGGGACATTGGTCTAAATGATGAAGATATAAAACGTAAATTCAGGAAGTACTCAGGTATGAGCCCAGAATTTAGACTGGAGGCTGGACACTAATGACTGAGAAAACAATTAAAGTTGACTATATCGCACGAGTTGAAGGTCAAGGTGCAATTAGTATAGATATAACAAAATATGGTAAAGTTGAAAATTTACAGTTTAAAATATTTGAACCGCCTCGTTTCTTTGAATCTTTTCTTGTTGGAAGAAAATATGATGAGGTGATGGAGCTTACAAGTAGAATATGTGGTATTTGTCCTGTTGCACATCAAATAACAGCGTTACGTGCTGTTGAAAATGCTATGGGCATAGTTATTAGCAATCAAACAAGAGATCTTAGAAAGCTTATGGCAATTAGTGCGCGCATATTCAGAGTAATGTTCTCAGCATGTATTTTTTAAGTCTACCTGATCTAATGGGTTATGAAAGCATTATTGCCATGGTGAAAGATCATTTGGATATTGTTAAAAGAGCTTTAATGCTTAAGAAACTCGGTAATGATATCATACAATTAATTGGTGGACGATCAGTTCATCCAGTTACAATGATTGTTGATGGTTTTACATCGATTCCTAGTAAAAAAAAGTTTGAAGTTATTAGAAAACGCCTTGTTGACGCCAAAAAAGTTGCTTTTGAAACCGTTGATATTTTCGCAAATATAAAAATTCCAGATTTCACTCGTAAATGTGAACATGTTGCTATTTCTAATTCTAAAAGTTATGCTATAAACGAGGGGCGTTTAAAATCAACTGGAGGAATTGACATCGATGAGACAAACTATCGGGATTATATTTTTGAAAAACAAAAACCGTATTCTACTGCTCTGCATAGTTATATTAAAAATCGTGATTCTTTTATGGTTGGACCCTTACCACGGGTTAATCTTAACCTTAAACAGATGTCAGATGATGCAAGAAATACTGCTGGAAATTGTGGTATGAAATTTCCTAATTATAATCCTTTTGTTTCTCATCTTGCAAGAGCAATAGAGCTAGTTCATGATATCGATGAATCCATTGAAATTATTGAGCGTTTACCACTAAAAGAGGAACATAGTACTCACATGTGCAAATCTGGTTTTGGAGCAGCAATAACTGAAGCCCCACGTGGAAGTCTATATCATAGCTACGTTTTAAATAACAATGGAGTTGTCAAAAAAGCAGATATTGTTCCGCCTACTGCTCATAATGCATATAACATTGAAAAAGATATGAATGAGTTCGTTCAAACAATAATTGATGATCCATTGGATAAAATTACTTTAAAATGTGAAATGCTTGTTAGAGCATATGATCCTTGCATTTCTTGTTCTGCTCACTAATTTAACTAATTATTATTCTTACGTTCATCTGGGAATTCCATGTATGGTGCATAATATCTAATAATATTTTTAAGCTGGTTAATTACTTTATTTTGTTCTTTTATTTTTGATTCCAGCTTATTTCCAATATTTTTTTCTAATAATGGTTAACATTCCTGACATTCAGGTCTACCCATAATATCACTCTAAGTCATCATCGGATATATAATCGTAGAATCCTATTATGTCTAGTGTTTTCATTTTTTTATCACCTACCTCCTACACATCTTCCCTTACATCTTCTAAAATTGAAATATGAGCTGCTATCTTGGATTCTCCATATCTTAACCTGTTGATAAGCTCCACTAAAGAAACCATAAGTTTTTTGTCAGTTATAACAAACGTTGCAACTCTTAGAACATTTTTTATAAACGCACCTGAATCAAGTGCTTTTTCTGCATGAGTTGCAATAGACCGCATATCACCCTCAATCAACGCTTTTCCAATAGAGGACAATTCTCTTCTCTTATTATCAAGTACACCAATGTTTACAATCCCATTTTTTTTCAAACAAACCAATACCTGTTCCATTTTTCATTCCTAAGAAAAAATATCTCATTCTTTACTTTTTTTAATCAATTTATATCATTTATGATATTATTTATGATAAATGTTTTATTTATACATATATTACAAAAAATTTCTTAAATATGTCAATATTGATAATTTTTTTTTAAAAATTTGTATATCAATAACATTTTTGTAATTTTTATTTATTAATATTATCGACATAAATTAAAAAAGATTTATAAATATTGATACTATTAACTATTATAAATAGCAATAATAACGAAAATTTGGTGAAATCATGGAAAAATTACTAAATGATGAATTAAACCTGAAGATACTAAAAGATATTTGTTCAGGTCAAGGAATAGATGTAAATATTAGTGAACTATCAAAATTACTAAAAAAACACAGAAATACGATTCGTGATAGAGTTAATGCTCTGTTTAAAAATGAGATAATAAACAGACCAACATTTCCATTTAACTGGCTATTTTCCGAATACCCCTTAATGGTCATTGCTAGAGCAGATTTACCACGTGATAATCAAACTAAAAAATTTATTGAAAATGATCCACACATTTTTGCTGCTTTTTTTAAAAAAGATGAGATATATAACACTTTTCTAATAGAATATCATAAAGATATTGATTCCCATCAAAGATGGAGAAATGCATTAGTCAAAGATGGAAAACTTCCACCAAGGGAAACTCGTTATCCTTCAGATGTTATGTATTTCAGTAACAAAAATTTTATAAAATATAATCCTGGACAGATGATGCAATTAATAGAAAACGATATAGGAGATCATAGAGGTATAATAAATAATTACAAATTAGATAAGTTATCTGTTCAAATCTTAAAAAAATTAGCACATGGTGAGGGGATTAAAACAAATGAATATTTTTTAGCTGAGAAACATGGCATTCATAGAAAGACTATTGAAAGACGCATATCAAAACTTTTAGAGGAAAAAATCGTGTTGCCACCTGTTTGTCGGTTCCCTCGTTTGTTGGTTCCGCCTGATTATACCCTTGTTCTTTCATTAGTTGAGATCAGAAAGAATCCTGATCAGATTACAAATGTTTGGCAAGCAGATCCTCATATTTCAATAATTTTACCAGCTAGTACTGGTAGATATACTCATTTGTTATTTTCTAGTTTTTACAGAGTAAAAGAACATTTAGCCTGGGATGAAAACTTAGATCTACGATTCCCTGGCTGTATTGGCGCTATATGGAATAAATATCTTTCCCCATCTATGATGTTTTCAATTGCGCAACAGTTCTTATCTTTAGAAATAATCGAGCTTTACCTAAAGCCTTTTGAAAGTTAATTTTTTTATATTACTGTGACTTGCCATAAAATTTATAAGCTAGTTATGAATATATATTCATAATTATGAAAGACGAAACAACAATCAAATTGAATCTAGAAAAAAACTTAAAAAAAATAAAACATAAAATCATAGTACTAAGTGGTAAAGGTGGGGTTGGAAAAAGTACAATATCAGCAAATCTTGCAGTAATGCTGGCAGACAAAGGATATAAAGTTGGAATATTAGACAGTGACTTGCATGGTCCTAGCATACCAAAATTACTTGGAATAGAAACTAAAAAACCAATGGTAACTGACACAGGCATACAACCAGTTTTTGCTATGCCAAATCTAGAAGTAATGTCGATAGCTTTTTTGTTGCAAGACAAAGATTCGCCCGTAATATGGCGTGGACCATTAAAAATGGGAGCGATAAAACAGCTCATTGGAGGTGTTGAATGGGGCAATTTAGATTATCTTATCGTAGATCTACCTCCTGGAACTGGTGATGAACCACTTAGCATATTACAAATCATTAAAGATAATGATGGAGCAATAATCGTAACAACACCACAAGATGTTGCTCTTCTAAGTGTTAGAAAATCAATTAATTTTGTTAGAAAAATGAACGTACCAGTTATTGGAATAATTGAAAACATGAGCAGTTTTACATGTCCTCACTGTAATAGAACAATAAATATTTTCAAAACGGGAGGAGGATTAAAAGCTTCTATGGACTTAAATGTACCATTTTTAGGAAATATTCCATTAGATCCTGAAATTGTTGAAAAAGGAGATTTAGGTATAACAATCTTTTCTAAAAATAAAAAATCTGCTACTATGAATGCATTTATAGGTATTATAAAAAAAATTGAAGAAAAAAATAAATAGGAGGTGAAAAAAGAATATGCCCGGTGGAGACGGAACAGGTCCTTGGTGGACTCAAAGAAGGGGGTGGAGATGCTGGTTACAATCATCTGGTTTTAGATTTGGTCAGCAAAGAAGATACTTGAGAAGATACCCTATAGATGAACCAGAAATTTTAACTAGAGCTGAGCAAAAAAGAGTATTACAAGATGAATTAAATAGCATTAATAAAGAAAAACATGAACTTGAAAAAAGAATACATGAATTAGAATCAGGTAAAGAAGATGCCTAGACCAAGACATTGTAGAAAAGTGGAATGCACACCAAATGTAATCTATTTTAAACCAGCAGGAATTCCAATGACAGACCTTGATGAAATTAATTTAACAGTGGATGAGTTTGAATCACTCCGACTTAAAGATTTGGAAGGTTTTAATCAAGAAGAATGCGCTAAAAAAATGAATATTTCTCAGCCAACTTTTCATCGTTTAGTTATTACAGCTAGAAAAAAAATAGCAGATTCAATTGTTAATGGGAAAGGAATTAAAATAGAAGGTGGAAATTTTGTTGTATCATATCATAGGAAAAGGAAACATATTAGATATCATGGAAAAAGAGAGGTGCAAAAATGAAAGTTGCAGTTGCAACAGATGATAAAGTAAATATTGCTAATCATTTTGGAAGAGCATTAGGTTTTGTAATCTTTGAAATAGATGAAAATAAAGTCATAAATCAGGAATATAGAGAAAATATCGGTAAGCATCAAGAAGATTGTGGAAGCTGCGATCACGACACAATGATTAATAATTTAAGCGATTGCCAAGTGATTATAAGTTATGGAATGGGTAGAAGAATTTTTGCTGATTTAACAAAAAACAACATACAAGCAGTTGTAACTGATGAAAAAACAGTTAAAGATGCAATAAGTAAATTCATCAACAACGATTTAAGAAATAGACTTGATAGGTTGCATTAATATTCTATTTTTCTCCAAGTACCTTAATCATGCTAAGTATCTGACCATCTGTAAAACCCAAATGACCAATAGCTTGATTCAAGCAAGCTGCAGCACAAGAGCCACAACCTTTACAGAGTGCTTCATTTACTTCCGCTACAAGAACTTTATGTCCAAATCGATCTTTTTCAACAAGTTCAATCGCTTTATATGGGCATACCTCAACACAGAACCCGCAACCACGGCACAACTCTTCATTAACAGTTGCAATTGTCGCCTCAATTTCAAGCTTCTTTTTAGATAAAATATCGGTGGCACGTGATGCTGCTCCACTTGCTTGAGCAACTGTGTCGGGAACATCTTTTGGACTTTGGCAGCAACCGGCAAGAAAGATTCCATCTGTAAATGTATCAACAGGTCTTAGCTTTGGATGTGCCTCTAAAAAGAACCCATCAGCACTCTGATTAATATTTAAAATTCGGGCAATTTCTTTTGAATCGTTACGAGGTACAAGACCAGCTGCAAGAACAACTAAATCTGCCTCAATATCTGGATGACCTTTAGCTTTTACAACAGCTTTAGCACCTTTTTGCTCGACTTTTATAGGATCATCAAGTTCACGGCGGCGATAATTAACATTTTCACCTTTAACACGGTTATAAAACTCTTCAAAGCCTTTCCCAAAAGCACGTACATCGGTATAATAAATTGTAAGATCTGCATCAGGGATTTTATCCCTGACCATATGAGCCTGCTTTGCTGTATACATACAACAAACACGACTACAGTACTCATTACCCTCTTTGTCACGGCTGCCTACACATTGAATAAATACAACTTTTTTACAAATTCAAGACCAGTTTTAACATTTTTAGATTTTCCATAAGCATACTCAAGTTTTTGAGTTGGATCAAATAAATCAAAACCAGTTGCAACAACAATAGCACCAACATCAAGTTCAACGATTTCTTCTTTCATATCATGGCATATTGCTCCCGCTTCACAAGTATTAACACACTCGTAACATTCTGAGCAGCCACCACAGTTAAGACAACGCCTCGCTTCTTCTATTGCTTCTTCTTCAGAATAACCCAACTCTACTTCTTTGAAATTTTTGATTCTTTCTTTAACTGGAAGATACCTCATTGGAACCATATGTTTCTTTCTCAAACCTTCAACCGAAGGTTTTGCAATTTCAGGTTTTTCTTCACGTCCTTCTCTTAAGTCTTTTCCGTTGATATATCTATCAATGCTATCTGCTGCTCTTTTCCCAGCACCAATTGCTTCAATAACAGTTCCAGCACCCCAAACCGCGTCACCACCACTAAAAACACCTTCGATGTTTGTTTCAAGAGTAACAGGATCAGAATGAATAGTATCCCATTTTGTTAATTTTAAATCATCAAATTCATTTTTTGGAAAAGCAACAGGAACAACCTTTTTAGAACTCCATCGAGTCATTTCTAAATCAATTTCTTTAGATAAAAAATCAGTATCTAATTCTTGTCCAATTGCGAGGATAATGCTGTCTGCTCTTATTTTAAATTCAGAATCGAGAATTGGCTTGACCTTTCGTCTTCCACTTGTATCTTTTTCATCAAGAAGTTGCATTCTGATACATTCAACCTCTTTAACATTACCGTTTTTATCACCGACTACCCTAGTTGGTGCAACAAGATATACAAGTTTAACTCCTTCTTTTTCTGTTTCATCGATTTCCCAATCTGGTTCTGCTGGCATTTCTTCACGAGTACGACGATATAAAATAGAAACATCATTTGCCCCTAAACGTATAGCAGAACGAGCGGCATCTAAAGCTGCATTACCACCACCGATGACTAATACTTTTTTACCTATTTTTGGAGATAAATCTCTAAAACCTGATAACTTAATTGCTTTAGATGGACAAACTGATGCGCATTTTCCACAGCCTCTACAAAGATATTTCTTATAAATCTGAGGATTTTTTTTCTTTGGATTTTTCGTATCCGGTTTTGTTTTAATTACTCCGTAATAACAAACTTCTTCACATTTTCCACATCCTATACAGAGATTTTCGTTAATCTCAACAAGAGACGACGTAATAACTCGACCTAGATTTATATCTTTTAAAAAATCTATAGCCTGAAAAACGCCATTTAAATCTTCACCAGGGATATTCATCTTTTTGCCTTTTTGAGCACCTATTGATAAGAAAACGGATTTAAATCCACGATTAAACAAATCTTGCAGAGTAAAATCTTTACCAAGCGCTGTATTAAGATGAACCTGTACTCCAAGTGCTAAAATATCAGAAATCTCTCGCTCAAGAATTTCTTTAGGAAGCCTGAATGCTGGAATTCCAAAACGCATCATTCCTCCAAGTACTGATGCTGCCTCAAAGATAGATACGTGATACCCTTTTAATGCTAAATCATGAGCACAGGTAAGACCTGCAGGTCCTCCACCAACTATAGCTATTTTTTCTGCTCTTGTCTCAATTGGAGGAATCTCTATAGCTGGAATCTTTAGCTCTAAATCACCAACAAATCTTTTAATATGTGCAATTTGGATAGGATCATCAAGATCTTTACGAGTACAAGCTTCTTCACATGGTCTATGACATATGCGACCACAAATTGATGGAAAAGGTAGACGTTCCTTAATAACCCTGAGAGCTTCATAGAATTTCCCACGACCTACAAGAGTAACATAACCAGGAGCACCAACGCCCGCGGGACATACATCTCTACAAGGGTGCTTACCACGTTTATCAATCGTAGCTTTAAGAGGTACCGCCTGTGGAAAAGGAGTATATATAGCATGTCTAGTACCATAGCCCTCATCAAATTCATTTGGTAATTCAACAGGACAGCCATTAAAGCACTCACCACAGCCTGTACATTTCTCCATATCGACATATCTTGGCTTCTTTTTCACTTTAACTTTAAAGTTACCAACGTAACCCTCAACACTTTCAATTTCGGAATAAGTCAATAATTCAACATTACAATGACGAGCAACATCAACCATTTTAGGAGTTAAAATACAAGCAGAGCAATCCATAGTTGGAAAAGTCTTATCAAGCTGAGCCATATGACCACCAATGCTTGGTGATCGTTCAACAAGATAAGTTTTAAAACCCATATTACCTATATCAATTGCTGCTTGAATACCAGCAATACCACCACCAACAACCAGAGCAGCAGGTGTTACACCAACTGTCTTTTTTTCAAGTGGTTTTAAAAGACCTACTTTAAAAACAGCACTTTGAACAAGTGATTTTGCTTTTTCTGTTGCTTCTTCCTTATTTTTATGAACCCAACTACATTGCTCACGAATATTTACCATCTCAAGGCAATATTCATTTAAACCCATATCTTTGAGTACTTTTCTAAATGTTGGTTCATGCATACGAGGAGAGCAACTTGCTACAACAACCCGATCAAGTTTTAACTCTTTTATATCTTTTTTAATGAGTTCTTGCCCTGGATCAGAGCACATATACTTGTAAAATCTACTAACAGCAACATATGGTAGTCTTTTTACATGTTCTACAACTTTTTCAACATCAACTGTTGCCGCAATATTGATTCCACATTCACAAACATATGCTCCAATTCGCAAATCACTTGCCTCCCTTGCTTTTATGAGCAACTATTCCATCTATTTGTGCGATAATTTGTTTAACAGCAAAATGTCTCATTGAAATCGCGCCAGACGGACACGTAGATGCGCAAGAACCGCATCCTTTACACATAACTTCGTTTACTCGCATAACGCCTGCTTTTTCATCAAATTCAAGAGCAGAATAAGGACACATCCTTTCACAGACTTTACATCCACTGCATAAATCTTCATTAATAGTAGATGTAATTGCTTCAACCTCAACTTTACCTTGTGCAAGCGGTTCAGATGCGCGAACTGCTGCACCACTTGCTTGAGCAACAGCATCAGGAATATCCTTTGGCCCTTGGCAGCAGCCAGCAAGAAAGATTCCATCTGTAAATGTATCAACAGGTCTTAGCTTTGGATGTGCCTCTAAAAAGAACCCATCACTACTTTGACTAATATTTAATACTCGTGAAAACTCTTTAGCATCTTCTTTTGGAACTAACCCTACTGCTAGAACTACAAGGTCTGCCTCAATATCAGAATAACCCTTTGCCTTAACAACTGTTTTATCGGCATTCGTTACAACCTCGATTGGATCATCAAGTTCACGGCGGCGATAATTAATATTTTCACCTTTAACACGGTTATAAAACTCTTCAAAGCCTTTTCCAAAAGCCCTGACATCCGTGTAATAAATTGTAAGATCTGCATCAGGGATTTTATCCCTGACCATATGAGCCTGCTTTGCTGTATACATACAACAAACACGACTACAGTACTCATTACCCTCTTTGTCACGGCTGCCTACACATTGAATAAATACAACTTTTTTACCATTGAGTACATTTTCACATGTTCCGTAACCATACTTGGGTTTTGTAAGAGGATCAAAAATATCATAACCTGTAGCAACAACAATAGTTCCAACATCGATTGTGATTATTTCTTCTTCTTGACTAAAATCTATTGCTTCACGGTCACATGCCTCTTTACATAAAGGATGATCTCCGCATTTCCCACGTTTAACCATTAAACAATTATTTGGATCAATTGTATATTTCAAAGGAACTGCCTGAGGAAATGGGACATAAATTGCACTACGTTTGCTAAGTTTCATGTCAAACTCATTAGGAATTCTTCCATGAAGACGACATGATTCAGCACAAACCCCACATCCAACACATTTATCTATATCAACGTAACGTGGTTTCTTTTTAATTTTTACTTTAAAGTTACCAATATAACCATCAATATTTTCAACTTCCGAATAAGAAAGCAATTCGATGTTTGGATGCCGAGCAACATCGACCATTTTAGGAGTCAAGATACAAGCAGAGCAATCCATAGTTGGAAAAGTCTTATCAAGCTGAGCCATATGACCGCCAATACTTGGAGATCGTTCAACAAGATAAGTTTTGAAACCTTTATCAGCAATCTCAAGTGATGCCTGAATACCGGCAATACCACCACCAATCACAAGAGCCTTTGGTATTACACTTACCTCTTTTTTCTCAAGGGGCTCAAGAAATTCAGCTCGGCAAACAGCACCAGTAATAAGTTCAATTGCTTTTTCAGTTGCTACATCCTTGTCTAAATGAACCCAACTACAATGCTCACGTATATTTACCATTTCAAAAAAATAAGGGTTTAAACCTGCTTCTTCAACAGCGGCTCTAAATGTTGGTTCATGCATACGAGGAGAGCAACTTGCTACAACAACCCGATCAAGTTTTAACTCTTTTATATCTTTTTTAATGAGTTCTTGCCCTGGATCAGAGCACATATACTTGTAAAATCTACTAACAGCAACATTTGGAATTTTCTCAATTTCTTTTGCAACTTTTTCAACATCAACTGTTGCTGCGATGTTGATTCCACATTGGCAAGTATATACTCCGATCTTCATATTTATCCTTCACATTTCTCCTTTCAAATTCTTAAGTTGATCATATGAAAAAACTGGTCCGTCTTTACACACATAAAGATTTCCAATGTTGCAACGACCACATTTGCCTATTCCGCATTTCATTCTCATTTCAAGTGTTGTAAATATTTGGTCTTCAGAAAAACCAATCTTTAGTAAGTTTTGTATTACAAACTTAATCATAATAGGAGGTCCACATGTAATTGCAATTGTATTTTTTGGAGAAGGTTTAATCTTAAGCAAATTATCTGGAACAAAACCGACAAACTTTTTCCAACCTTTTTCTTCTTTATCTATTGAAAGGTGAACATTAACATCTTTTCTTTTTTCAAGTTCCTCGAACTCGGGTTTGAAACAAATATCATTTGTTGAACGTGCACCATAAATAACATCGATTTTACCGTAATTTTTACGATTATCAACAACGTAGTTAATCAATGAGCGGAGTGGTGCCTGACCGATACCACCACCAATAAATACTAGATTTTTGCCCTCCCATCCTTTAACATCAAAATTGTTACCATAGGGACCTCGTACACCTAGAGTATCACCTATTTCACATTCATGTAACGCAGAGGTTACCTTACCAAGTTTCATCACACTAACTTCAATGTATTCTTTTTTTGTAGGAGCCGAGGATATTGCAAAGAAACATTCACCAAAACCAAAATGTGAAACCATTATGCATTGACCTGGAAGATATGAAAAATTTTTTTTGATTTTGTCATCTTGAAATATTAAGCGGAGGGTTTTAATTGCCCTTTCGCCTGTATTTTCCTGAACGATTTTTTCAATTTTTGCAAGCCATGGTTGATATGGATTTTCTGTTATGCTTTCACCTCTCTTGCTTGATCAATAATATCAATTATGTCAATGTTAACAGGACAATCATTAATGCAACGACCACAACCAACACAAGCAATTATGTTATAGTTTTTAGGATAATAGTTAAACTTATGATACACACGGTTACGGGTTCTATTCATCCTCGCAGGTCGTGGATTATGACCTGAAGCATGTACAGTATATTCAGGGTTCATACATGTATCCCAAACACGAACACGGGCACCATCTGAAAGTGTTGTTTCATCCTGGATGTCAAAGCAATGACACGTTGGACATTGATAAGTACATATTCCACAGCCTAAGCATTTCAATGAAATGTTTTTCCAAATAGGATCTTCAAATATTTTGTCAAGTTTTTCAACAATACCTTTTGTATTCATATTTCTTGTAATTGCTTTTTCTACTTTTTCGGAAATTTCCTGTTTTTTATTTTTATCTGAAGAAGAAGCTTTGGAAAACAAGTCTTTACTAGTTTTTACAACTTCGTTTCCTTTACTAGTTTTTATTTCGACATAATATTTATCACCAATATCTGTTAAAAGAATATCTACATCCTCAGCAAATGCAGGTCCACCATTCATTGATGTACAGAAACAGTTAACGCCAGGTTTTATACAAGAAAGTCCAATAAGAACTGTATTTTCTCTTTTATTCATATAATACGGATCGACAAAATCGTCCTTAAACACAAAATCAACAATGGAAAAACTTTTTGCATCGCAAGGTCTAATTCCAAAAATCACATTTTTTGAATTTGGAAAATCAACAGATTTGACCTCTGCAGAAATACCTTGTTTAAATTTAAATAAAGTTTCAGTCTGGCAAAATAAAATAGATTTTGGTGACACCTTTGAATTTAAAAAATCAAGATTTATTTCTTTATAATCATTTATAGGTTTAAATAATGTAATATTATCACATTTTGTCGGTGCTAAAACTGTGTATCTTGATTGAATTTTTTTAATTAGTTGAGGAAGTTTATTTTTTTCTAATGTTAACGTTTCCATATTATTTTTTTCTCTCCCTAAAGTATGAATTCTTCTGGATCATCCGGTTTAAACATAGATAAAAGTGGTTTTACATCAACATCTAGACCTGCTCTGTAGTCAAACAACTCAAGTACTTCTTTTTCTAGCTTTTTATTTAATTTAACTAAAGGAATCTCAGCGGGACATACTCTTTCACATTCACCGCAGTCAATACAACGACCAGCAAGATGAAAAGCTCGCATAATATTCCAAGCAGTGTTTTCTGAAACATTCACCGACCTGCGAATCCATTGAGGATTAAGTTGATCTACCATACATTCTTTACAATAGCACATAGGACAAACATTACGACAAGCATAACAACGAATACATTTTTCAAACTGTTTTTCCCAGTATTCCCATTTTTCTTTTAAAGATTTTTTTTCAAAAGATTCAACGTCTTTATAATTGGGTTTACCGGTAGTTTTAATTTCAGACCCTACCAGTACATCATAAATAATCGGGTTAGGAAACTGGCATTGTTTGCATTTATCCATTAATAATTCTTCTTTTGGAACTTTGTGAGTTTTCCCGTCTATTTTAATTACAAAGTTATTTGCATCTTCATCGATATCTACAGTTTTTGTCTGATTTGGAAATTTTTTATTTATCTTTTTAGGATCAATAACACCCGTGCAAGGAATCCCGATTATAACCACATCATCGCGATTCAAACCTTTTTCTTGGATGATTTGAACTATAGCCCGAGAATCACATCCTTTAACAATAACGCCAACTTTACGTTTATCTTCCTCTGCTCCTTTTCGCAAAGGTAGTTTTTCTTGAAGCATTAGAAAAACAGTAAGATTATGAACACATAAAGGATTGAAAATTAATCTTTCTACATCATCGGAGGATGTTATAAACAAAGGTGTAACCTGGAATCCATGTGTTCCTTTTTCCCAGCCGATTACGTATTTTACATCATCGCGGTTTATGATTTTTTCTGTGCTTTCTCTAAGTTTTTTAAGGTCTACCAAGAATTCGACCTCCTTATCTGATGCGTTGGACCAAGTTTACGAATATCATCTGTTACTTCTCTGATTACATCTGCAAATTTTTTACCTTCTGCTGCTGACACCCAGGTCATACGAACTCTTCGTTCATCTATCCCTAGATATTCAAGTAATTTTTTTAAAACAGCAATACGACGACGGGCAAAATAATTACCTTGAATATAATGACAATCACCCGGGTGACATCCACCTATTAATACCCCATCAGCTCCCTCATGTAGAGCATTTACTATAAACATAGGGTTAACACGACCAGAACACATAACACGTATTATTTTCACATTTGGTGGATACTCTATTCTACTGGTACCTGCTAAATCAGCTCCAGCATAAGAGCACCAATTACATAAAAAAGCTACAATATTAGGCTCAAAACTATCTTTTGACATATGCTTCAATTGGTCCCATGTTTTCTAATTCTTTGACAAATTTATTAATCTCTTGTTGTAATTTTGCTGATTCACCTGTTGAAAACCAATCAAGTTTTAAACGTTTAGGATTAATATTTAATTCTTTTAAAATATTTTTAAGAAGAATAAGTCTTCTGCGGGTTTTATAATTTCCATCATGGTCACATTCTTCAGGTGGACAACCAGCTACCATAACACCCCATGCACCTGATTCAAATGCATCAAGAATTAATTCAGGGGCAACACGACCGGAGCACATTGTAACAATTATACCATATGGTGTTTTAACAAGTGTTTCTGTTTCACTTAGTTGCATACCAGGAAAAATCGAATAATTGCAAGCAAACACGAGTAATTTTTTATCATCTTTTTTCAAAATTTCTTTCACGCTTTCATGAAGTTCAGGTAACGTTACATTACATCCTTCTTTTTGAGAAATAGCACCAGAAGGGCAAGCTGCAAGACAGAGCCCACAGCCGCGACATTCAACCTTGTCTACTTCGATTTTCTTTTTGTCTTTTCCTTTATCAACTATTTTGAGTGCATCATACTTACATAGAGGTACGCATACACCACAGACACTACATAGATCTTCATCAATTTGAACAATAGTGCCTTGAACTTCAAAACCTGCATTGATTAAATCAGCACGTGCATCGGTTAAGATATCTGTTACTGGTACTCCAGCAGAACAATTATCGCTACAGTTTTTACAATAAAAACATTGAAAGATTTTATCAACAACTTCCTGTGTAGGTGCTATCTTTCCAGTAATCATTCCGTGAACCATTAAAAGTTTTCCACGAGGGGTATCTGATTCCCAGCTGTAAGATTTAAATAAAGGACAAAGTTCATAACAATATCCACAACGAATGCATTTATCAAGCTCATTTTCCCATTTTTTTGAGCGTTTAAAATCGACTTTTTTGACCATGATTACTTTACCACCCTATATCGTAAATCTGTTGCTTTCACCCAGTCATCTGGAGCATCCATGAGTTTATGTGGATTTAAAATATTATTTGGATCAAGTGCTTTTTTAATAGCACGCATCATAGGAATTATATCTGCTCTTGCTTTTTTCCAAGGAGGCGCCTTAGATAAGCCAATTCCATGCTCAGCAGACGTTACACCGCCAACTGAATGAATATAATCATAAAGTTCTTCTATTACCTTATCAGCATCCTTCCATTGATCCTTCTTTTTTGGATCAAGCATAATCTTTGTATGAATTACTCCAGATCCACAATGACCATAAACTGCCATAAT
This sequence comes from Thermoplasmata archaeon M9B1D, assembly GCA_002900535.1. Taxonomy (GTDB): domain Archaea; phylum Thermoplasmatota; class E2; order DHVEG-1; family DHVEG-1; genus M9B1D. The sequence goes on from MUGC01000005.1 coordinate 34,575, forward strand.
TACATTATTTCGTTTAGCTATTTCATGGATTTTTGCAGCTGCTTCAGCAATTTTTGAATTTGGAACACCCATGTCATCTGCAAGGTCGGTACAGATGATTCCCTCTTTATATCTAGAAAGCGCGGCAAAAAGTTTTTTTCTTCCACTAAAGATACGTTTTCTTTCCTCTGCATCGTAGCTAAGTTCTATTCCGAAACCATTATGTGCTTTACAGATTTCTTTCATTTTATTAATTTCAAAATCAACTGCTTCTTTCACATTACCATCTGCTTCAAATAAGATAATTGCTCCAACCTCTTTCAATCCAAGATCTAATGCCTTATTAACAGCAACAATTCCAATTCCATCCATCAGCTCAAGCATAGAAGGCTGACACCCGCTAGTGATAATTTCTGATATAGCATTTCCTGCGTCTTCCAATTTATTAAAATTTGCAACACCTAGACAACGAAATTTTGGAAGCGGATAAATTCTTATAGTTGCCTCAACAACAATACCAAGAGTACCCTCGGAACCAACGATAAGGCGTTCAAGCTGATAACCCGAAGAATGAACACGGGTATTTGCACCAAGGTTAACTAGGCTGCCATCTGCAAGTACAACTTTTAAACCTAAAATATAGTCGCGAGTGGCACCATATTTCACAGATCTAACACCTGAAGCATTAGCTGCAATCTCACCACCAATTGTGGCAATTCTACTAGATGCTGGTGCTGGCGGATAAAAAAAACCATATGGCAAAAGCGCACGATTTAAATCATCATCAACAACACCAGGTTCCACCCGAACAAGTACATCTCCAGGTTTTATCTCAAGAATATGATTCATTTGTTTCATATCCATGACAATTCCACCGTCGATAGGGACTGCATGGCCACTGGTACCAGTACCTGCACCACGTGGAATAACAGGAATCCTGTTTTTATTTGCATATCTCATAATTTTTTGAACTTGTTCAATTGTTTTTGGACGAACTACAACATTAGGCATTGCTTGATGAACTGATGCATCTCCAGAATATGCATATAAATCCACGGGGTTGTCAGTTGCATTTTCAGATCCAACGATTTTTTTAAGGTTTTCAACATCAACTTTTTTCATATTATGCGATCTCCTTCAGAGGTGTTGGTCCCAATTTTTTTAATTGATTTACAAAATCAGTTACTACTTGTGCAAACTTTTGTCCCTCTGAAGCAGACACATATTCAAATCGTACTCGCTCAGGTTCTACACCCATATCATTAAGAAATTTTTTCAAAAGCCTAATCCTTCGATTAGTTTTGTAGTTTCCAGATTGGTAATGGCAATCACCAGGGTGACAACCAGCAATGAGAACACCATCAGCACCCTTTCGAAGTGCTTCAAGGATAAAAACCGTGTCAACCCGACCGGAGCACATTACTCTTATGGATTTGATATTTGGTGGATATTTTATCCTACTAGTACCTGCTAAATCAGCTCCAGCATATGAGCACCAGTTACATAGAAAACCAATAATGTTTGGTTCAAATTCTTTTGCCATAATTTTTTCACCTCAAATATCTAATTTTATCTTTTTTATCTCATTAAGTGTTAATTCTACGGCATTTGGAACAGCCGCAGCAATATCTTTGCTTAGTTTTTCCCTAAACTCACAAGGGATTTCTTTCATCATTATTCCAATGATTATGATATCTTTAGGAATTCTGGTTTCTCCCATTTTTTTTGCCATTTCAATGGCTTCTATCAGCGATACATCATGTGGGTTGCATGAATGCATCGTGTTGAAATCGCTAAGAGGAATTCTTTTTACTTCCCCGTTTTCTGCATCTTTTGATTTTACTGCATCAATGATTATCGCTCTATCGTATCCTATTATTAGATCTAACAGGTTCATACCACCTGTTATTGCTTCGTCAAGTGTTACATCTGGGTCATTGATTTGTTTTTTCAGCTCGTTTACTACGTGTATTCCTACACCATCATCGCCAAGAATGAGATTTCCCACTCCCAGTACGATGGTTTTCATAGATATTTTTCCTCTACAAATTTTGTCTTAGTGTTTTGTATAATTTTTTGTTATGGTCAAATATTTTTACCTCTAGTGGCATACCACCAGGTAATGTATGTGTTGCACATGCAAAACATGGGTCATATGCGCGAAATGCCATTTCTACCATGTTTAGTGTTTTGTTGCTGACATCTCCTTTTTTAATTACCCCTTTTGCTGCGTCTCTTACACTCATATTTATTGCACCAGCATTGTTTGTTGTTGCAACAATAAGATTTGCTTTGTCAATAAGTCCATCTTTTGTTAGTTTATAGTGATGAATTAATGTTCCTCTTGCTGCTTCTGTTACGCCCATTCCTTCACCTGGTTCACCTACAGGGTTTCTGATTTTTTGGCTGGTGATTTCAGGGTCATTTACCAGTTCTTTTGCTCTTTCAGTTGCATATAAAAGTTCGATGAGTCTAGCCCAGTGAAATGCAAGAGTACTGTTGACTGCTTTCCCACCTAGAGTTTCATACATTCTTTTGTATTCTTTATCTGCGAGTGGTGTTGCCATACCTTCTGCTGCATTAAGTCTTCCTAGTGGTCCTACACGATATATCCCACTGTCTTTTCCATCTTTGAATCCTTTCCAACCTACAGATTTTAGATAAGTGAATTTTATATATGTCCATTCCTCAACGTGTTCTGCTATATGTTTATAATAGTCTTTTACATCAAATTTTAACTTTTCTTTTCCTTGCTGGTCAGTTACTCTAATTTTTCCGTCATAAAAGTTCACCTTGTTATTTTTGTCAACAAGCCCCATGTTATATGTTGCAAGTTGATATGGGTCACTTAGAATCAAGTTAACATAGTCTTTATTTTTAAGCACTATATCATCAAATAGTTTGAGTGAAAATTGTGCAAATTTGATACATGAGTCAACCATTGTTTTTATATCTTTTACTTCATCTTTGTTTAAACCTTTTGAAACACCGCCAGGTAAACCACACACAGGATGTGTTGCCTTACCGCCAAGAATTGCTGTAATTTTTTGACCGTATGCTCTGTGTTTTATTACTTCTTTTCCGATTTCCACTCCTGCTTTTTCAATTACACCTATTACATTTCGTTTTGCTGGTGGTGCATCAGGACCAACAACAAAATCAGGCCCCCCAAGATAATAGAAATGTAATATATGATCATAGATATAGTAACCCACATACATTAATTCACGAAGTTTTTTAGCAGCACTAGTTGGCTCTACATTGAACGCTGCATCAAGGGCTTTTGTTGATGCAAAATGATGAGCAACAGGAAAACCACGAAGTTCAGGAATCTGTAAATATGCGTTTTCAACATCGCCTTTGTCGTCCAAAAATATACTTATTTTTCCATGACCTTCAAGACGGGTTATCGGGTCTATTGTAACTGTTCTCATTTTTTCATCACTCTCCTGTTTATAAGAGCAGAGGGCAGACCATATTTGTAAAACGTCCCAATAGGATCTACAACTTGATCTATCAATTTTTGTACTTCTTCATCACTCATTTTTTCTTCACCCTCTATACCGAGAATACTAGCAAGTGCAGATATCATCTTAGCACCTTGATCAAGCGAGTTGGGTGTTGGCCCTCCACAACCAGTACATGGCATATTTGCATCTAAACATCGTGCACTACATCCACCACGGGTTGCTGGACCAAGGCAAATAATACCTTGTTCAAGAAGGCATTTTTCTTCTATTTTATCTACTTCATATACTCTTTTTATCTCCTTGATTTTTTTCTCGGTTTTTTCAAATCTGCATTCATCACATACAGATTTCATTGGGCCAATAATTGATCCTTTTGGTGGTAGTTTATTTTCAACAATTGCACCTACAGCAGTCATAATTTGATCGGGTGTAGGTGGACAACCAGGTAGATAATAATCAACATCAACTGTTTGATCCAATGTTTTTACAGTATCATAAAACTCTGGAAGTGTAAGAGTACCCTCCTTTACTTTAACAGATGTTTTTGGAACAATTTTTTTAGGATTATCAGTCGATGGATTATCTAAATAAGCAACTCTAAAGACTTCCTCACGGTTTGCAACATTTGCAAGACCAGGTATCCCACCGTTAACTGCACATGCCCCAAATGCCACCATAAATTTGGATTTCTTACGCAATAGTTTTGCGATATGTTCTTGTTCTTCAGTTCTTATTGACCCATTGAAGAAACAAACATCTATTTGTTTATCCTTCATTGCTTCTACATCTTTGTACTTGAAATCCATTGCAACTGGCCAGAATAAAATATCTGCAATGCCAATTACATCTAGTATTTTTTCATCGATATCAAGTACAGCGATTTCACATCCGCCACAACTTGCGGCCCAATAAAAAGCAAGTTGCAGTTTCTTTTTTGCTTCACTTTTCTTTTTTTCTTTTGTCATATACTACCACCTTTTTCAAATCTTATTTTCTATAAACTCCCTTTTTTTTCAATAATAAATTAGGATCAACAGCATGTTGTTCAAATCCACATACTGTTGGATCAAGCCCTAGTGCAATTGCGATTAGCTGGGTGTAATAATAAACAGGTATTTGTTTGTATCCCCTATGTAGTTTTTCTGCTTCTTTTCCACGTACATCAATGTTGAACCTACAAAGCGGGCAAGACAAAACAATAGCATCAGCCCCGCGTTCAAGGGCAAAGTTTGTAATTCTATGAGCACGGTTTGAAACAATTTCCTTATGCTCAACAGTATGATAAGAACCACAGCATTCAATATTAAATGGATTGTCAACTATATCTGCACCAAGGACCTTTAAAAGATCAGAGAGAATTTGTGGATCTTCTGCATCATCAATTGCGACTTCTCTTGGACGAAGCATCATACAACCATAATATGGCATTATTTTCATTCCGCGAAGTGGATTTTTAACCATTTTTTTAAGAGTTTTAAATCCTACTTCGTCACGTAAAAACTCAAGGAAATGATAAACTGTAACCGTACCCTTGTAATCGTTTTCCTGGTCCATAAACGCATTCAATGTCTCAAGATCATCTGCCTTTTCTTTAACACGAAGATTGGTTTGTTTTAGTGTATTGCAACACATATCGCAAAGTGTTAAAACTTTATCTTCACCCTGATCTTCAACATGAATAAGGCTACGCAGAGGTGCCAAGTGTCGCATTAAATCATCATCTGATAAGGATGACACAACACCGCAACAGGTCCAGTCATCCATTTCAACCATCTCATGGCCTAACTTTTCCATTATTGCAAAAGCTGTTTTTTCCAAATTTTTTGCAGATGTCTTAAGTGTACAACCTGGGAAATATAACATTTTCATAGTTATCAGCCTATGTTTTTTCTAAATAAACTTACAAACGCAATCTGAGGAATTGCCTCTCTTTCCTTTTTTGAGGTTTTTTGAGCATAACTATGATCAATTTTTCTTCGCAAGATTATTTGACGAAGTGCTTCCATGATTTTTGTGATGTTAATGTCGCGAGGACATCTTTCAGCACAAGTAAAACATGCAGAGCAAAGCCATATGGTCTTTGAACTCAACACTTCCTGTCGATCAAGAACAACATAACGTATAACTTCATCAGGTGTTAAATCCATATCATCAACATAAGGACAACCCGCAGAACATGTTCCACACTGATAACAGCCAAATAAGTTTTCACCACAGATATCTTCAACTTCTTTTACAAGCTCGCCTTTTTTAAAAACAATTTTGCTGATTTCTTTGTTTTTTGGGAGTTGTTTTCTAGCCATATCTAATTCTCCTTTCCAAGAAGAGCATCTACCATGACTCTGATTTGTTTATTTTTAAATCCTTTTTGTTCAATTGCTCCAGACGGACAAGCCGCGGCACACGCGCCACAGCCTTTACATAAAGCTCTGTTAACCGTTGCTACTAGATGGTCAGGTTTATCCTGTCTTGGTTTTACTTCAATTGCACTATAAGGACAAATTCCTTCACAAGTCTGACAACCACTACATAAATCATCGTTTACCTCTGCAACTTGACCCTCACCTTTCATTTTCTCTTGCATTATTGGAATCGCTGCACGTGATGCTGCTCCTTCAGCCTGTGCAATTGAATCAACAAGGTTTTTTGGGTAATGTGCAGCACCACAAAGATATATTCCATCTGTAGCAAAATCAAGTGGTCTTATTTTTGCATGAGCTTCTAAGAAAAATCCGCCTGCATCAGCAGGTATTTTAAGCATATTTTTAAGTGTATTAGTAAGCACTTCACCTTCAGTGTTGACTGTTAGTACTACTAGATCCGCATCAAGAACTAGCTCTTCATTTAGGATGTCGTCATATACCTTAACAGTCATAGGTCCTTCTTTTGGATCTTTTTTATCAAGTTTTATCTCAGGTTTTTTATCACCAGGATACCTAACTACTGTGACATGATGATTTTTTAAAACATTTGAGTAATACTCCTCTTCTTCTTTTCCAAAAACACGCATATCACGATAGAGCAGCCAAATCTTTACACCAGGATATCTCTCAGAAATAAGTTTAGCATTTTTAATTGCAACACCACAACCTATACGACAGCAATATGGTCGTTTTTCATCCATTGCCCCAGCGCAGTTAACAATAACAACGTTTTTAGGTTTCTTTTTAAGTGTACCTTCCTTGATTTTTTCTTCAAGTTCAGTTTGAGATATTATATTTTTATTTTTACCATAATGATATCGACCTTCAAGGTCTATTTCTCTAAAACCAGTTGAAACAATTATTGTTCCAAACTCAATTTTTCTCTTTTTGCTCTTATGTTTAATTATTCCCTCATAGTTCCCAATAAAACCATCAATGTCAACCAGTTCCGATTCTGTCATGACAGTTATAAGTCTATTTTTAGTAACTTGTTTAATCAATGGATCAATAATATCTTTTGCTTTAATATCAGATGGGAACATTGAGTGCAGATGTTTAAGTCGTCCACCTAATTCTTTTTCTTTTTCAATTAAATATGATTTAACACCCATATCTGCAAGTGCAAGAGCTGCCTTCATACCTGATACTCCACCGCCAATCACAAGTACCGATGGAATAATAGAAAATTCTTCTTCACTAAGTGGCTCTAACAGTCGTACTTTAGCAACTGCTGCATTTACAAGATTTATAGCTTTATCTGTTGCCTTGTCCCAGTCGTCAGAATGAACCCAACTACAGTGATTACGAATATTTGCCATTTCAAACAAATACTTGTTTAAACCTGATTCAAGCAATGTATCTTGGAATAAACCACCATGCGTTCTTGGCGAGCAAGCTGCAACAATGATTCTATTAAGTTTTTGATCCTTTATAGTATCGCGTATCTTCTTACAAGTATCTTCAGAACATGCAAACATCACATGTTCTGCATAAACCACATTTGGTCGCTTTTTGACTTCTTCGGTTACTTTTTCAACATCGAGATAACTGGCAATATTTTTACCACAATGACAAATGAAAACACCAATTCTTGGCTCCTCTAAAGATACATCTTTTTCTGGAGGAAAGTCACGACCCACATGTCGTTTTCTGTCTTTCACTGGTGCGACTGCTTTTGCGGCAGCACCACTAGCCATACTAACGCTGTCGGGGATATCCTTTGGACCCTGTATACATCCTGCTAAAAATATTCCTGGTTTAGTTGATTGTACAGGGTTTTGTAAAAGTGAATCCTGCTTGAAAAAACCATTTTCATCCACTTCAATTCCAAGGATTTTTGCAATTTTTTTATTATCTTTTGCAGGAATAATTGCTGTTGAAAGGACAAGAAGGTCGACTTTATCTTCCTTTACTTTACCAGAAAGCGTGTCTCTGTATCGTATTGTTAAACTCTTATCCTTGTTTTCATAGACATTAGAGGGGCGACCTCGGATATATTTTACACCCAGATCTTTTGCATGATCATAATATTGTTGGAAATCCTTACCATATGCTCGGATATCCATATAATAAATATTAATATTAATACCAGGATTTGCCTCTTTTACAATACTTGCCTCTTTAGTCGCATACATACAGCAAACACGGGAACAATAGGGATATCCTTCTTGTTCACTACGTGAGCCTACACATTGTATCCAACCAATCTTTTTAGGCTTGTTTAAATCTGAAGGACGGAGTACTTTGCCTGCAGTAGGGCCAAAACTTGATAAAAGACGTTCGAACTGCATAGCAGTCATAACATTTTCGTATTTACCATAGCCATATTCCTTACGTAATTCACTTGGTTCAAATACTTCAAAACCAGTTGCTATAACAATTGCGCCTGCTTTAACCTCGATTTCTTCTGATTTTTCTAGAAAAGTTATTGCCCCTGGCTCACAAACCCTATCACAAGCACCACATCCAGTACAATGTTCATGATCAATTGTATAAACAATCGGAACCGCTTGTGGAAACTCTATATAAATTGCTTTTCGAGTTGAAATTTTTTCATTAAAACTACTAATAACATCCACAGGACAAACCGCGGTACAGTCATCACAACCAGTACATTTGTCTGGATCAACATATTTCGTTTTCTTCCAAATCTGTGCTGTGAAATCTCCTTTTTTACCTTCTAATTTGTTAAGTTCTGCATAAGTAATAAGTTCAATGTTAGGGTGACGAGCAAGTTCTACCATTTTAGGTGCAGCTGTACATATACTGCAGTCATTTGTTGGAAAAGTCTTATCTAATTTAACCATTGATCCGCCAATTGTTGAGGTTTTATCAATTATAACTACCTTGTAGCCTTTATCAGCGACATCCAGGGCAGATTGCATACCAGAAATCCCAGCACCAATAATTAGCACATCTGAGTCGATTACCCGTTTTTTCTTTTTAAAAGCCATCTGCGTTATACCCTTAACTGTTGTCTCAGGCGAAGGCATTTTGTCTTCTAAAATAGCTAGTTCAGGCTCATCTAAAAAGTAATCATCAGCAAGAGGAATTCCTTGGTCATGATCTATTTTTTGGTTATATCTTCTTGAGGGCATTCTTTCCTGCCTCTACTCCTTTTTGATATGCTTTTTCATTTAGCTCTAAAAATCTTTTTGGGACACTATCAAGAACGGCTTTTTTTACTGCTTCTTCATCAATTAATCCAAATATTGCCATTGATGCTCCTACCATTACAATATTTGTAACAATTTTGTTACCAAGTTCTTCTGCGATTTTTTGCGCTTGAACTTTGTACACAGGTCTGCCAATATCATGTTTTGGAACAAGATCGGGGTCTATGACAATCTTTGTATCTTTGTTAAGATCATCTCGATATGTGTCAAATGATTCCTGACTCATTGCAACAAGTAAATCTACACCAGTGGGGCGAGGATATCCTATTTTTTCATCAGAAATAATTACTTCTGATCGTGCTGCGCCTCCTCGTGCTTCAGGACCATATGATTGAGATTGAACAGCATTATAATCCATAAAAACAGCTGCTGCTTTTCCAATGATAAATCCTGAAAGAATTACACCTTGACCGCCAAAACCACAGATTCGGATTTCTTTTTTCATTTTTGCACCACCGCCTTTGCCTTAACAGGTGTTTTTGGTGATCCGCCCATAACTCTGTCGACTAGTTTTTCATATCTTTCAAAAAATCCCGGGTTATTCAAATCCTGGAAAACCCCTATTGGAAACATATCTTTGACTTCTTCTTTTTCTTTTTCAGTTCCATAATTCATGATTCTTTCATAATCCTCAATAAGAATAGTGTTGTTATCATACCATTCCCAGTGTTTCTTGATATCACCAAGTTTGTTACGTCTTCCAAAAGCTGTTGGGCATGGTGCCAAAAATTCTACTAATGAAAAACCTTTCTTGCTAAGTGCATCCTTAACTGATTTAATTGGCTGATAAGGATGAGTAACGGTCCAACGTGCAACATAATTTGCACCAAGAGCTTTTGCAAGATTACAAATATCAAATGGTGGTTCAATGTTTCCATAAGGAGCTGTCGTTGCAATACTACCTAATGGTGCAGTAGGTGCAAGCTGACCTCCAGTCATACCATAAATAAAATTATTTATCATAATTACGGTCATGTCCATATTTCTTCTAGCTGCGTGAATAAAGTGATTTCCACCTATTCCTGCACAGTCTCCGTCTCCTGTAAAAATTATTAGATTTAGATCAGGATTTGCAGCTTTTATTCCAGTGGCAAATGCTATTGCTCTACCATGGGTTGTATGAAGACCATCCGCGTTTATGTAACCAGGCATTCTAGATGAGCAACCTATCCCTGAGGCAAAAACTGTTTTATCCATATCCCAGCCTAATTCCTCAAGAGCCCAAAGAGTATACTCTAATACTACTCCATGACCACATCCATTACAGAAAATAGTGGGCCACATCCCGTCTCTGAGGAATTTTTTATTTAACTGATCTGCGGTTTTTACTTCAACCATTTTATTTCACTCCCAGATATTTTAAAAGTTCAACAGGCAGATGCATTTCACCGCCTATTTTTGGAGCAACCTCAACTTCACAGTTTCCGCATGCTGCTTCTCTAACTGGATGATAGATTTGGCCAAGGTTCATCTCTGGAACAATTATTTTATCAACCTGCTTTGCAAGTTTGGCTACAATTTTCTCAGGAAAGGGCCAAACAATTTTTAATGTTAGAAGCCCTACTTTTTTACCTTTTGACCGTGCTATTTCCATAGCTGTTTCAGCAGGACGAGCACTAGCACCATATGTTACAAAAACCGTATCTGCATCATCAAGATTGAATTTTTCAACTTTCACAAGTTTATCAGCATCATCCGTAATTTTTTCAGTGATTCTTTTAACAAGTCTTTCATGATCTTTTTGTTTATCAGTTGCTGGAAAACCTTTCTCATTATGAGTAAGACCTGTAACATATGTATGATACCCTATACCAAATGTTGGAAAATCAGGAACTTTACTACCTTTTACTGTTTGAGAATTTGTAAATGGTATGTATTTATTTTTTGAAATTGTTGCCTCAACTCTATTAATAAGTTTTAGATCTTTTTCATCTGGAATAACTATTCTTTCACGTAAATGTCCCATCTCACCATCTGTCATAACACATACAGGATTACGATATTTCTCAGAAAGATTAAATGCTTCAATTGTAAGATCTAGACATTCCTGTACTGTGCTTGGCGCAAATGCTAATGCTTCAAGATCGCCATGAGTCCCGTAGCGCGCTTGCATCATATCACCCTGGGCACCTAGTGTTGGTTGTCCAGTGCTGGGACCTGTTCTTTGAACATTTACTATTACACAAGGTGTTTCAGTCATGACAGCAAAACCATAATTTTCCATCATAAGTGAAAAACCAGGTCCAGATGTCGCAGTCATGGATTTTGCACCACCCCAAGCAGCACCAATTACTGCAGCAATACTTCCGATCTCATCTTCCATCTGAATATATGTTCCACCAACACGTGGAAGCATTCTTGCCATTCCTTCAGCAACTTCTGATGCTGGAGTAATCGGATATCCACCAAAAAATGAAACACCAGCGAGTAGACCTCCATAAACACAGGCCATGTCGCCTAGTAGAAACTGGACTTTATTTCCTAATACCTCTCTTATCTTTTTAGGATCACGCTTATATACCATATTATTTCCTTCCCCCTACCGGTCTTAAAAGAGTTTTTCTACTTTCTTTCTTTTTATCATCAGTAAATACAGTTATTGCAAGATCTGGACACAATAACTCGCAGAGTCTGCAATAATTGCATTCATTAACCTTCTTGAGCCTTGGTGGGCGCACACCTCTCTTATTCATTTTATCAGATTCTTCTAGTGCATTCACTGGACAACGCTCTATGCAGATCCTGCAACCTTTGCACCAATCTTCATTTACTTCAATCATGCTTTTTCCTCAGAAAATATCAAGTGATCTAGAAATTGCCATTTCACCGCGGTATTCAGGTAAGATTATTGGTGCGGTTTTCTTTGGTTTTATTCCAGCGTTATCAAGGATCTTATTATATTTATTCAAGTGTGAAAGGGTTAGTTTCCCGATTTTTGCTTTTTTAACATATTTTGCAGCATAAATACCTGCTCGTCTACCAAACACATTGAAATCCAAAAGTGAGTTACCCATCAGTCTATTTTTGCCATGTACCCCTCCAGATACTTCACCAGCAGCAAAAAGTCCAGGTATACGAGTTTCACATTTTTCATTTATTTCTACACCGCCATTCTGGTAGTGAAGTGTTGGGTAAACAAGAATTGGATGTTTGGTAATGTCTATGTTAAATCTTTTAAATTTTCGAACCTCCCCAGAGAGTTTAGTTGCAATGGTTCCTTCACCATGAATTATTTCAATCATTGGTGTATCTAGCCAAACGCCGGGCATTCCAGTTGGTGTAACTACGCCTCTTCCTTCTTTGCATTCACGAATGAGTGATGCTGATTCAACATCACGAGGTTCAAGTGGAAAAACAAATGGGTCACCATCAGCGTTAAGCGGAATGGCACCAAGACCTCGAATTTTTTCAGTTGACAATATACCTACTATGGGCTCTGGAAATGCGTCACCCGTTGGGTGAATCTGAATCGTGTCAAGATCAAGTAAGTTTGCTCCCACATGATATGCCATTACAAGACCATCACCAGTTGCACCATAATGATTTGTTGTTGGATAATTAGATAGATGAAGTCTACCAGATCCACCAGTTGCAAGAATTGTTGCTTTAGCACGTATTACATAATATTCATATGTTTCAAGGTTAAATGCTACTGCTCCAGCGACTTGTCCTTTATCATCCATAATTAGCTCTGCTATAGGGCAAAACTCAAGAACTGGGATTTGAAGATTTCTTGCATTGTCTCGAATGTTTCTCATTATTTCCATACCGGAATAATCCTTACAGCTGTGCATACGATTACGGCAGGTTCCACCGCCTGAGAGTTCTTGAAATTCTCCATCATCAAGTCTATCATACATTACACCTAGTTGTTCATGCCAGTTGATAATAAGAGGAGCATCGAGTGCTAGTGCACGAGCAAGTTCAGGTTTATTTGTGAAATGTCCTCCACCATAAATATCAAGATAATGTAATGCAGGGTTGTCATTAGGACGATCTGCTGCTTGAATACCACCTTGAGCCATCATGCTGTTTGCATCACCATGGCGAAGTTTTGTAACAATTAAGATTTTCTCGATTGGAATCCCTGATTCACGGGCAAAAAGAGCAGCAACTGTTCCTGCTCCACCTCCTCCAATTATTAAAAGATCAACATCGTAATCAATCTTGCTAAGATCAACATCTTTTGGGTCTAGAACTGGGCGTGATTCAAGTAGATCTACAATTCCATTGTAAAAAATTTGACCTTTGTCAACTCCAACACGGAGTTCACGTCGAGTTCCCTGCATATAATCTGGATGATACTTACCTAGCATGTCCTCCCTTTCTTTCATGTTCATTGGTTTAATCGGATGCTTCATGTTGTGTTCTCGTTTCTTTTCTACAAGTTTTATTGATTCCATCATATAATCTGGATAACCATCAATAAGTTTCAAAATTAGTCACCTCCAAGGCTTTCGGTTTCATCTGCTTCGATTTTTCTATTTTTATAAAGCTCCATGATTTCTTTTTTTGTTATTTTTATAAGTTTTTCTATTTCATCATTATATTTTCGGTTATCAATTTCTTTTAGTCTTTTTGCTAGATTTTTTGACTTCGGATCGATATATTTTCCCCTTAACCTTCTGGCAAGTTGAGCTAAATGATAATGTTTAATATCTGCAGGACAACGCATAGCACAAAGACCACATTGAATGCAATCAAACGACAATTCTGCACAACGTGCAATGTCGCCTCTTATCGCCATCTGGATATATTTCATTGTTTCAATATCCTGTGGACAAGACTTAGTGCAAGTATTACAAGATACACATCGAGCAATCTCAGGATACATTTCTAAGAGAATAGTATCACTTGGCAGTATTTTTTCAATATCATATTCTGTTTTTGAAGCAGGAACAAACGGAAGTTGAACAAGATACATTTTATCTTCAACGACTTTTTGACATGCAAGATCAAAGCCTAGCTTTTGTTCATCCTCAATTCTATAAACCGTTGAACATGCACCACAAAAACCAGCACGGCATCCACAACCTCTAATAAAACGGTAACCGGCATATTCAAGTGCTTTCATAATTGTAAGTCCAGCTGGAACTTTGTAACTTTTACCCATTATGAAAACTTCAACTTCACCAGCTTTTGTTTTTTCATCCTTAGATTTTTTCTTCTGCTTTTCAATAAGGACCTGTTTACTTTCACCCATGTTATTTTCCCCACAAAAAAGATAATATTAATTTCATAAATCTCTCTATATAATCATCTGCATATGTATCCGGGTTGATGGCCTTAAATGCCATATTTATAACCAGAATGGTTCCTCCCACGCAATGCAAATTCTAATATATATTATATAATATAAACTTTTTGTTAAAATTCTCAAAAATATAATAAAATATCAGTGGATTACTTTTTAGGGCAAAAATAATTGATAAATTGAGCGTTTTATCAAAATATGGATGTTTAGATGTTAATATGATAAAAAGATTTATATGCAAATTTTACTTATTCTTATTATTACAATGGGAAGGATAGAATTAACTCCAAAGGAAAAATTAATGTTATACGGTTTAATTAAATATCCCAATTTTACAGATAAACAATTATCAAATAAATTAAAATTAAAACATTCTACCGTAACATCAATTAGACAGAGACTTAAAGAAAACGAGTACATTAGAAAATTAATCATTCCTCATATTCAGAACATGGGATGCCAGATGCTCGTAGCAATTTACACTAACTTTAACCCACTAATCCCCCTAGAAGAAAGAATTGAAATAACTGGTAAAACCATAGAAGTATTTGAAGAAATCTTCTTTTCAGTCGGTGAGCAAGATAAAGGTTTTTCATTGAGTCTTTCTCATGATTATGCTACCGTTGGTAAAATCAATGACATTAGAACTCAGACTTTCGGAAGCCGAGGCCTTTTAGAAGAGGAGTACCCAGGCATGGTTGTTTTTCCATTTGATATAAGTAAGATATATCGATTTTTTGATTTTGCTCCATTAATAGGTAATAACTTTAACATAAAAACCGAAGAAGAAAAAAATATTATAGATCTTGCATTTAGACACATAAAAAATGTTGATTTTTCAGATACAGAGAAAAATGTATTTTGCATGATGGTCAGCTATCCCGAAATGTCAGATAGTGATATAGGTCGGGAAATAGGTGTTTCTCGTCATACTGTTTCCCGGTTACGTCGTGGTTTTGAAGAAAAAAAACTGATAAAAAGAATTAGTCTTCCAAATCTTCAAAAACTTGGTTATGAAATCCTTGCCTTTTGTCATATCCGTTTTGATCCGAGAAACCCACCAACTATGGATAATGATGAAGCAACAACACTAATGAGTGATTCAACTGTGTTTTTTGCAAGTCGTATGTTTGAAGCGGTAATGATTTCTGTATATAGAGATTACGATGGCTATAAATCTGATATGATGAAGGTGATGCAAATCTTAAAAGAGAATCGTTGGATTGCACAAGATCCAATTATTAAAACATATGGTTTAAATACGATGATTTTTATAAAAGATTTCAAGTTTGCACCCATCACACATAAAATTGTTGGATGTGATTTCTGGGTTAAAAAGCTATTAAATATGTGAATTTGTATTCAGTGTGCCATGAAACTTTTTGAATATCGGGGGAAGGAACTTTTTAAAAAATATGGTTTAGAGGTTCCAAATGGCAAGCTGGTAAGCACTGAAAAAGATTTTTCTGGCCTTAATTTTCCTTTGGTTTTAAAAGCTCAGGTTCCAATTGGTGGACGTGGCAAAGCAGGTGGTATAAAATCTACTGAAAATAAAAAGGATGCAATATCAAAACTTAGCCAGATTATCGGCATGGATATCCGTGGATACAAAGTTGGAAAGGTTCTTGCTGAAGAAAAAGCAGATATAAAAAATGAGCTATACCTTAGTATTTCTCTTGACAGAACAAAGAAAATGCCTTTGATTATGGCTAGCGCCTCGGGCGGCATGGATATTGAAAGTGTTCCTGATGAAAAAATTATTAAAGAATGGATCAACCCACTAATTGGCATTCAACCTTTTAATATTCGAAACGTTGTCTCAAAGCTAAAATTAGGAAAAGAAGAAAGTAAAGAGACATCAAAAACTCTTACTAAAATTTACAAATTATTTCGTGATTATGATTGCGAACTTGTAGAAATTAATCCATTGATAATAACTAGCAATGGTGGCGTGATGGCTCTTGATTCTAAAGTAATTATAAATGACGATGCTATGTATCGCCATACAGATATTATTCCTGAACATGTTGAGCTAACACCTCTTGAAAAAGATGCAAAGGAAAAAGGTATTACATTCATCCAGCTTGATGGAGATATTGGTGTTATTGCAAATGGTGCTGGGCTTACCATGGCAACTCTCGACGCACTTACTTATTATAAAGGTCAAGGTGGAGTATTCTTAGACCTAGGTGGTACAGATGATCCTGAAAAAGTAAAACAAGCTTTTGAGCTTATGAAAAAAGCAAAACCTAGAGTTATATTTTTAAATCTTTTTGGTGGAATTACTAAATGTGATACAGTTGCAACAGGTGTAAAAGCAGTGATTACAAAAGAAGGAATTAATTGCCCAGTTATTACTCGAATTAAAGGTATGAATGAAGAAGCTGCTAAAGAGATTTTAAAAGATGCTGGTCTTATAACTGCTACAACCTTACAGGATGCGGCTCAACGAAGTAGTGAACTTGTAGGAGGAAAATAAATGTCTATTTTTGTCGATGAAAAAAATAAGGTTCTTGTTCAAGGTGCAACTGGTCATCAAGGTGTCTTCCATATCGCTGAGATGCTAGGTTTTGGAACAAAAGTTGTTGCTGGTGTGACACCTGGTAAAGCAGGACAAGAAGTTCATAAAGTTCCTATATTTGACAATGTTCAAGAGGGTGTAGATGAAACCGGTGCTGATACGAGTCTTATTTTAGTTCCTGCTCGTTTTGCAAAGGATGCAGTTTTTGAAACACTTGATGCTGGGGTTAAAACCGTTGTTGTAATTACTGAAAATATTCCTTTTCATGATGCTATGGAATTTGTGCATTATGCCAAGTATAAAGATGCTATTCTTATTGGACCGAACTGCCCTGGAATTGCAAGTCCAGGTAAAACAAAAATCGGAATCTTACCTGGAAGTATTTTTAAACAAGGAAATGTAGGTGTTGCAAGTCGCTCTGGAACTCTTACCTATGAGATTGTTAATTCATTAACTGAGAAAGGTATCGGTCAGAGTACTTGCGTTGGTCTTGGTGGAGATCCGATAATTGGTACAACATTCATTGACTCTCTTAAAGAATTTGAAAAAGATAAGGATACAAAAGCAATTGTCTTGGTAGGTGAAATAGGTGGAACTGCTGAAGAAGATGCTGCAGAGTTCATAACTGAACATATCAACAAACCCGTGTTTGCATTTATCGCAGGTCGCACGGCTCCACCTGGAAAACGTATGGGTCATGCAGGTGCAATTATTGCAAGGGGAAAAGGTACTGCTGCGTCAAAAATAAAAGCTTTTGAAAAAGCAGAGGTAAAACTTGCTAAGTTCCCAACAGATATCGCTGATTTAGTTGAGCAACACATCTAATTTTTCTAGAGATTAAGTTTTTTTCTTTTTTAAATAAATATAATCGTAAAAAGAAAAAAATAGAATTAGACAAGAGGATTCACAATACTTCCAAGAAACAGTATTGTTCCTGTTTCTTTATGTTGAATTAAAAACAAAAATGGATGATCGGCATTAAATGTAAGTCTTGAACTTCCACCGTCATCAATAGATGTTTTATCCATAACTACGGCTGTTGCAGCAGCAGCTTCTGTTCCTTCTTCACTAACATTAATAAATGCTTTATGCAAAACAGCGCTAATAAATAAATCAGGACGACCATCAATTCCTGAAAAATCAGCAAAATCACTAAAAGCATCTTGCATTCCAAGTTCTATTAAGTAATCATTAAGCCCATAACTTGTTTCAAATTCAAATTTTGGAAGATAAATATCAACTTCAGTTTCATACATCGAATCAATCCATTCGGAAACGCTATCCTTATCAATGGAATTTATCACATCTTCTAATTCAACACCTTCTCTTGGTAAAAATATAGTCATAGATATTTCATTTCCAGTATAAGGAAGTTCAATTATCTGCAAATCCTCTGTTTCAGTATAATTAAATCTATCTTTTGTCCCAGTTAAACGCATAGTCGGAACTTTGATTAGATTTTCTTCAAAATCCGTAAAATCTCTATCCGTAGTGTTGAGTTCATCAAATTTTACTTGCCAGGTTCCTTTGAAATAAATAGCATTAGTTAGAATAAGCATTGTCAAAAATGGATTAATAACATCAGAAGGGACTAGATCTTTTATTAAATTATTTGTTTGATCTTCAACCCATTGATTAATTATTTCTGCTGCTTCTTTAGGTTTAGAAAAATCAACTTCTGAAGATATACCACCATAATAAGTCTCAATAGTATTAATGTATTCATCTAAAAGCTCAAAGTTTTCTCTTACCCACAAAGCATTAGCCGTACTTATATTGTAATCAGTATTTTCATTTAAATATTCATATAGGCTTTTCATATATTGATGGAATGAATCATTGTCTTGCTCAATACTAAGAACGCTCTCCATCTCATCAGCTGTATTATTTTTAGCACCCTCGTATGTCATGGCAAGCGCTGTAAAAACACTATATGGTGAATAAAAAATATTACCTTCATTAACTGGATCATTGGATATTTTTCTAAACAAATCAAATGCAAAAGCATTTACTGCATCGTTAAAAGAAGTTTTATTTCCTAAAGCCTCAGGAGTTTCATCTTCAGATTCTTTATTATCGTCAATAGTATTTGAATCAATAAATAAATCGCTTGTTAAAACTACAAAAGCAGCACCTAATACTACTAAACTCACGATAATTGCAACTATAGCATTTGATTTCATATCTATCACTAAATAGAGGTATAAGTTTTTTTACTATTTAATATAATTGAAAACGTTTGGAAAAAACCAAACAAGGCATAATTTAACTTATAAGTATAAATTCAAACCATTAACATGCATAAGCCAATACTGATTTTATTAAAAAGATTCTTTAATTTTCTCAATCGCAACATCGATATTTTTAAGAGTGTTTGCATAAGAAAAACGGATATAACCTTCACCAAAAGGACCAAAAGCAGTACCGGGCAAGGTTGCCACATCTGCATTGTATAATAGATGATCTGCACATTCTTGAGAATTCATACCTGTTTTTTTGATATTTGGAAAAGCATAAAATGCTCCACGAGGGGATAGACAGCTAAAACCAGGAATTATGTTCAATCCATTTACTATACGATCTCTCTTTTCTTTAAAACGTTTCATCATTTCACTTATAAAACTCTGATCGCCAGTAAGTGCTTCTACACCAGCCCACTGGGTAAAAGCAGCTGTACAAGAAACAGCACTAACTAAAAAATCTTGAAGGCGTTGAGCCATCTTTTTTGGTGCAACCATGAAACCTAATCGCCAACCAGTCATTGCAAAATATTTTGAAAAACCATCTAAAAGGACTGTTCTTTCTTTTGCTTCATCTATTGCAGTTGCTGAAAAATGTTTTGATTCATATGTCATCTTACTATAAATTTCATCTGAAACAACAAAGATATCATGTTCTTCAGCGAGCATTGCTATTTCATCAAGTTCTTTTTTTGTCATAACAGAACCCGTTGGATTTTGAGGAGAATTTACAATAATTAATTTTGTTTTTTTAGTAATTCTTTTCTTAACATCGTCAGGGTTCATACGAAACTCATTTTCTTCAAGCAAAGGAATTAGTACTCCTTTTGCACCAAGAAAGGAAGAAACCGAACCATAAGTTGGATAACCAGGATCTTGATAAATTACTTCATCCCCCGGATTTACTGTTGCAAGCATTGAGAAAAAAATCCCTGGTTTAAGACCAGGTGTAATCACAATTTGTTCAAGATCAGGTCGATATCCACGTGTTTTTTCTACTTCATCTTGCACAGCTTTACGAAGCTCAAGTATTCCAACTGAGGGAGTATAATGTGTTTTTTTGTTTAGTATTGCTTTGATTCCTGCTTCTGCAATATTTTTTGGTGTTTCCATATCTGGTTCGCCGATTTCAAAATGAATGATATGCTTTCCTTTTCGCTCCAATTCTTGTGCTTTTGCAAGTACTTCAAAAGCAGCCTCTCCATAGATTTTATGTGCTCCCTTACTAAGTTCTGGCATGTATAATCATACTCCAATTAAATTTGCATATTCTAATAGATCAAGTTCCTTCAGTTTTTCTTTTTTTGGCAATCCTTTTTCATCCCAACCTCGAAGACTGTAATACTCTTTTAGACTTTGCTCAAATCGATCTTTTGTCAAAACTATTCCTTTCGCAGGACCTTTTGTAAATGATTCATTGAAAAGCCTAGGTGGAAGTTTATCACTGTCGGGTTTTAATCCTTCACGTAAATTGAAAAGCCGTATCAAGTTCCAAATCCGCTCACCACATTTTAGATAGCTTTCAACTGTGTGATTAAAACCAGTTGCAAGATTCCACATATCAACACAATCTTCTTCTGAAATTGGTGCAAAATCACAAAGAACTAGTGAAAAAAATGATGCTCGCTCATCTTGAACATTCTTTACAATTCCTGCTTTTTTATCAAATGAAAATCTTTCAAGTTCAGGATCGTTAAGCTCTGCTCTAACAGTCCAAGCACGCTGGTGACATGCACCCCTATCCGATGTTGCATATGCAAGTCCCATACCAAATGTACCACGTGGATCATAACCTGGTATATCCATCCC
>MUGC01000112.1 GCA_002900535.1 Thermoplasmata archaeon M9B1D
TTTGATCTTTTTCATCAGCCTCATTACTCATTGCTAGCCCTGATACAGTTACTGCTAACAAACAAACTGTCATTAATATCGCAAATATTTTTTTCATTTTTTGCCTCCACTATGAAATTAACAATGGTTAATATAAAGAATACTATACCCTAATTTAAATCTTTTGTTTACATTTATAAAGGGATGGAAGGAGTATTATTAATAAAATAATCTATTTAATAACCATGTAAAAACTTGATAGACTTGATAGGGAAATTCGATTTTTTCAATAAGTATTGAATACGATGTTGCTAAAAGTTTGTACTTTGCCATACTAATAGGTAAAGGATCACTCCATTCACTTTCTTCACCATATTCGTCCCTTGCCTTAACTTTTATGTTATATGACCCTCTTTTGGTCCACATATGAGAAGCCGAAGCCGTATCACCAGATATATAAGGTCCAGTCCATCCGCTTGTGCTTCCATCACCCCAGTCAAATTGGTAATATAAATTATGCCCATCAACATCAAACGTACTTGTTGTATACGTATATACTTCTGTTCTTATTTTCCCTTGGGTAGGACCATCTGGTTTATCTGGTTTATCTGGTGAATTGTTTGTAACAATTACAGTAAAAGAATCAGACCAGCTACTTTCTGCACCACTTTTATCACGTGCTTTCACTGTAACATTATATTCTCCTTTTTTGGTCCAAGTATGTGTAATTTCCCCCGTTTGTCCTGAATTGTAAAATTTTTCTGAAGCAGATATTGTTCCATCTCCCCAATTACAGATATATCGAACCATATCACCATCTGGATCTATTGCTGTTGCTGTGTAAAAAGCTTCAATTCCAACGAGTATCTGTGAGTCACCTGTGAAATCAAAAGGTTTTGTTGGTGGATTTGTTTTAATGTCATATGTTGTATGCTTAAGTTCAACATCTATATCATATCGTCCAAAGTATCCTTCAGGCTCACCAAATAAATGTATCCCTCTTGATTCTACTTTTAAAATATTTCCAACAGAAGGCGCATACCAATAAATATGCTTTTTTTCTCCCAAATCTGGTGAAACTATTTTTATAGCATCATAATCAAAAGAGCCAATCTCAACTAAATCCCAGCTATCAACTTCAACAGTATGAGCCCATATAGATATATAATCTGTACCATAAGTTGATTGTAATAAACTTGCAAGATCGAGGTTTAAACCAAAAATATTTAAATTTAAACCAGGTTCAATTAGCGTTAAATCAGGATTCCACATTCCGCCAACATTTAATGGAAACACAAGTGCACCAGGTTTTCCGTATGTAACTACTATTTTACCATCTCCATCAAAATTTATGTTTCCAATTTTACCTGAAAATTGTATATTATCTATAGTTGATAAAAGTAAATTGTTTTTAGAAACATAAGTTAATCCTGATATATGGCCATTATTTATACTTCCAGATATTGGAATTGGTAAAAAAGGAACCCTTAGACTTGCATATCCAGTAAATGTCGCTGATACACCCATTTTATAAAATTCTGCTTGTACTTCCTCAACGATGAAAGTTATATCATGAAATGTAAGCTCAATTAGATTTGATTCGTAACCACCACTCATGTCAAGATAATATGTCCAACTATCACCAATATTCCAGATCGGTAAATCTGCATCATTTTCATCAGGATATAAAAAAGTTGTATTGGTTTTTTCATCAATTTTTTTTATTTTTAAACCATTACTAATACCAATAATACAATTAATAAATAACAATATAACTAAAAATGTAAATATAGTTTTATATTTCATATTTTTTCTCCTCCAAAGCCACAAATTTCTTAAGTTAAGATTCAAACTATCTTATTATTTTTTTAGTATAAACATACTAAGAATTAAGAGTAAGGTTAAAGATTTTAAATTGAAATAAATATTAATGGTATGGTTGCATAAGTAGAAATTATCTCTTCTTCTTTATAGACTTCAACAGTAAAAATGTAAAAACCTGTAGGTATATCAAACGATGCTTGACATCCATCAGAAATATCATAGTCCCATTCTACAAATTTATTTTGCCTAATAAGCTGATCTGCAATAAACTTCGCAGAATCAACATTTTGAGGGACGGGAGTTTGTATATCCACTTTTCCAGCGATTGCTAAACCAATTCCCAGTTGATTTAAGATTTGTTTGCCATTAATGATAACACTGGGTTTACCAACTTTCCAGTTGGTAACATGTACCCATATCTCATGAAGATCCTCTTGACCAGATTCATCTATCACCTCTGCACGGACCATTACGTTTACACCCGTCGGTTGAGATGGACTACCATCTTCTTGTAATAAACCTTTTGGATGATATCTTCGTTTTTCATTGCAGTACCATTCATATGGTGGCGTATCATCTACATAAGGTTGATCCATCCAATCTCCATCTATCTGAATATTAAACTGTACACGATCAATTACTCCATTATCTGATGCATCTGCCCTTACCCAAAAAGGTATCTCTACCTCTTGTTCATTTATCGGTTCAGTTATTTCTATTTGTGGTTTCTCTGCATCAATTTTTATACTAATTTTATTTTCAGGAGTATTTTTATTTTCAATATTTCCTGCAATATCTACTGACCAAAAGTTAACATCCCAATAACCCATCCAGTTAGATGATTGTGTTGCATCAAGATGAATACCACCATCAGGGTTATATTCCTGCGTTATACCATTATCTATTGTATAGTATGTTGTATCTAAACCGCTACCTGTTTGCTCTGGTAAATCATATGCATGTAACCAGATAATCACACTTTCCTCTATGTACCAATTATTCAAACCTTTATCCCCTTCTATATAATCGATTCTTGTTACAGGGGCCTCATCATCTAACCCTATATAGCGGACCTTATACGTATCAAGAGTAGGCGAATAAGAAGGATTATCACGATGAAAAGTTGCTCTAAGGCGTATTACATCCTGATTTAGATTTGATAAATCCTTTCCTGAATTTATATCTTCAAATCCAACAATTGGATTACCCTCTACATCAAGTATATCGAATTTAATATTATCCGTGTAAGATACTGAAAAATCATACCAACGATACAAATTTTCTGGGACGATTTGTTTTGAAGTAATTTGAGCATTTAGAATTATGTTTTTTTCACTGCCCATATTAATTGATACATCTCCAATATCTCCTATGTTTAAATGCCAAATATTTGAATAAACATCAGGCATACCATTAAATGGTGGCGCATAGTCTATACGTGTATCCTCCCAGACTGCAAATATCTCATTTTCATCAACAGCTAGATTAACCCAGTCGGCCTCTGCCGCAGTACTTGCTGATATTTTTATATCACCATTATAAATAGTTCCATCGTCTGATGATACAAATCTACCCCAAATATTACCTCCACCGTTAAATGCTACCAAGAAATTTGTTGACAAATATGGAACAGCATCTGTTCTCACAAAGTTACCATTTCTAATAAGAAACGTATCAACTTTAACGTTTCCAGAGGAGTCAAATATAATTCCCCAGACATTACCCCACCAATCACCACTGCTAATATCTCCATCGTTATATGTAACAATAAAACGCTGGTTCTCCTCACAGAATGATACACATGGGAAATTATAATCAATATCAGAGTTACCATCTGCAATTTTTATTGGGTTATTACCTGAACCAGGACCGATACAGTTAAGATTTGAATCAAATAAACCCATCACTATGTCAAATGGGCCATTTGCAGCATGTTCACCTTCCTCCCATACAATCATATACTGATTATGTATAGGATCAAAAGCAGCCCAAGGCTCACATTGAGAGTTTGCAAAATTATTTATAATTTTCTCACTCCCAACAGGACTCCCACTTGTGCTATACAGTCTACCATAAATATCATAGTTAGTCGTTCCAGCTCTTTGATCTTCCCATGTTACTAAGAATTGATTATTAACTGAATTAAAACAAACATATGGATCAGCTTGACAAGCTGGGGCGTCACAAACAAGTATCTCTGGACCAACTGAGCCGCTTGGGCTTACAATTTTTGCTTTTATGTTCATAGTTGTATAATCAGTTGGAGTATAATAGTGCTCCCATGCGACAAAGAAGTTACCTCCACCAAATGCTGTAGATGGATTTTCATGATGCCATTGCGGATTCTGACCAGATACAATAGTAAAATCTTCCATAACAGGAGTACCATCTGTATCATAGATTGATCCCAGAATGTCTTGTTTAAAGAAGTATGTATACGGAAGATATGGTGCTTGCCCTTCTTCCCATACTACAAGAAATCTGTTATTTCCGAAGGCTACATCTGGGTCCCACGCCCCTTCTGTGTACAAATGAACTGATATCTTGTTGTCATTAGCCCATTCTGCTTCCCATTGTGAAAAAACAGCATAGAAATCACTTTGATCGCTGGCACTAGGGTTTCCATAAAAAAGATACATTTCACTTGACCCAGTTTTTAATGAAGGAAAATTTACCCATACTATAGCAGATGATGCATGAGTATAGTCTTCTATCCAATAATCAAGCCATTGTGTTGGAAAGCTTTCATGTTTAAAGCGAATATCATGAAAATCAGGATTCATATCTGAGTCATATGAA
>MUGC01000113.1 GCA_002900535.1 Thermoplasmata archaeon M9B1D
GTGTCATGGATGATTTTAACACGTATAAGATAAATCAGTTTCAGATTATTCAGCATAAAATCGATGAAATTGAAGTTCTTATCAAAATAGATGAAGCTCTTAGAAACAAAGGCCCTTCTGTTAAAAATATTCTTGATGAAATTTCAAAAAGATTTAAACAAAAAATGGGTGCAAATGTTAAAATTAAAGTCCATGACGTAAAGGAAATCCCAGTGGATCCCAAATCTCATTCTATCAAAGTTATTGTATCTAAAATCAATAAAAAATAAATTGTTTAGGATTTTTTTGAAAGTAGATAAGAATCGGAAGTGTACATAATATCTGAACTTAATGACTTTTTGATATCAAAATATTTTTTTAAAAAATTTTTTCCAACTAAATTTTTGAATGAATCCTCAGTTGTTCTAAAAATAATACGTGTCTTTCCGTTAATATTTTTAGAAAGATACTCAAGCATTTCTTTTTGTTGTTTTACACCATACGAAACATAGATTACATCATAATCTTTTACAGGAAAATAAAGGCCGTCTGCATGTTTTATTTCTAAATCTGTCTTTGAACCAATGTTTTTTATAAATTTACATGCATTTTCAACAGCTTTTATATCACAATCAATTGCAACAGTTTTTGCTTTACTTTTCATAGCACTTAGAACGGATGTCGCAGGAAGCGACCCGCATCCGATTACAAGAACATTATCCTTAGCGGTAATATTTGCCATTTCTATTTCTTTTTCAACTAATTCATCATAAAGCTTTAGATAGTATTTGGAAATAAACCCAAAAGTACAAGCAAATTTTTCTAAAACAACATACATATAATCCACAAGAACTTTAAATGGGGCAGTACGAAATTTAGGGGAAACCTCCTCAAAAAATATATGACGAGCAAATGAAAATATCCTTTCAACTCTACCCTTTACCATACCATTATTGCTCCCCTTATATCAATATATGTTACCCATATGATTTAAATCTTTGTATAAAATTATAAATATCGGACATAGAAAACATTTAAACCCAGGATAAATACAGATGAAGAAAATGGATAGTAAAGATTTAAAACAAAAAATCTGGACTGCAGATGATGATAAAGAGCATCCAGATAGTGCAATGGAATGGTGGGCACTTGAAGCATTTTTTAAAACAGATAAATTAGATAAATATTTTAGTTTTAAAGCAGATTTTACAGAATGGTATACTAAAAAACCAAAAGGAGAAGGTTCTCTTTTTAAAATTACGTTATACGACCCAGTAAAAGACAAAACTTATTTCCAAGATTTAAGAGACGAATTTAATCGTTTAAAATCATCAAAAGATATATTTGATGTACATTTCCAAGAATCATATATTAAAGGGGCTTACCCAAATTATGAAATGTATTTTAATGATAAAAAGAACAAAATAGGAGTTAAATTAATATACAAAGCAGAATCGCATCCACATTGGATTGCCCAAGAAATAACAAACGGCTGGTTACCATTAGGGCTAGGTTGCTATAGATACGGTTTCATTCCAAAAGGAAAAATAACAGGTTCTATGAAATACGACGGAAAAAAATATAAAATACAAGGATTTGGATATTTCGAACATATTTGGGGGGAATTTACTTATCATAAGTTAATAGAAAACATTAAAGGAATGAAAAAAAGTATAAATGTTTACTTAAAATTTTTTAGAAATTGGAAAAAAAATATTAAAATAAAAATACCACAAAAAATAATTTTATCAAATGATAACAACCCATTTGGTTACGACTGGTTATGGTCGGTTCTTGATAATGGTTGGAGTATTTTTTATGGAAATATTATGGTTTGGCTAATGCAAGGACCAGTTGCAGGGCCATTAATTCTTACAAAAGACGGAATCAATTATGAAGAATTCTATAAAGCAAATTTCAAATACAACAAAATAAGATATGTTAAAGATTATAATTTTTCGTATCCCTCGGAAATAAAGTTAATTGCTGAGAAAAACAATAAAAAAATACATTTTAAATGCAAAATGACAGCAGATCCTAGAGAATATATAAAAAGATTTGACGAAGGAAAATATTGGAAAGGTTTATTACTATGTGAAGCACCAGGAATAATAGAAGGATTCTATGAAGATGAAAAAGGTAAAACAAAACTAAAAGGCATCTGTAGAATTGAGCCTCAAAGACAAATATCAATTCTTGGCCACAACAAGCTTATAATTACCTTTTTAAAACCGCCAAAAGGTGTAGGAATCACATTTGATCTGTATTCACATTTCCTAAATAAGAATGTATTTATACATCTACAATTAACCCCAAGATTAAAGTTTAAATTTAAAACAAAAAAACTTACTCAAAAATTATGAATTATTAATTGAATAACTAAATCTAAAAACATAAAATTAAAAGAAAACAAAAAGAAATCAAAACCTCTTCTTCCAACAATAGCCCCAATTTTTTTCATATTTTCTTTTTTAGAGGTTAAAAGTCTAAATGATTGATACATAATGTAAATCCAAATGCAGATAAATGGTACCAAAAACACAAATGATAAAACTGTTTTTAAAAAAAGAATTATACCCATTATTCCTGCAATTATAAACCAGATAAATGAAATCCTTGCAGCATTTTTAACACCAAAAGATGTTGCATAGGTTTTAACACCATGAATTCTGTCTCCATCAACATCGACAATTCCTTCCGCAAGGTCATGGGCATTGTCTGCAAAATAGACAAACACAACTAATATTAACATTTGGTAAACAGCCTTTGTTTCTGTTGAAATGCTACCAAGATAAGGAATATTGATAAAAATATCACTTGATTGAGGTAAGGCAGCTCAAATAGCAAGAAAACCAAAAATTGCTACAACAATCCATTGAAGAGGACAAAAAATTTCAGAATATGATGGACGTTTCACTTTTTTTCAAAAATTTATCATGAAACGTTACAAATAAAGCTGCAAAAAACAAGTTTTCTTAGTTTTTTTAAAGGAAATAGTCAAATATTGTTTTTTTCTTTCCATTATAGTTTATGGGCTGGTAGATCAGTCTGGAAGATCGCCACCTTCGCAAGGCGGAGGCCGCGGGTTCAAATCCCGCCCAGTCCATACCTCTCTCTCGGAGGAAAATCAGTCGAGAGAACCAAATCTTGATAACTCTTACCAAAATTTTCTCCTGTTGAGTGGTTAATATTGCAGCCAGTCCACCTATTTTTTGTGAAGATGATATTCCACCGAAGTTTTAGTTTATTATTTATTCTCTTATAATCTCTCAGCAACAACTTCAGGAATAAAACAGAAGTACCAAACTTCCATCTCAGTATATCCTAGATTACCACTTGTATCTTCAGCAGTAATATTTAGTGTATAAAAACCTACGCTGGGTCCTATCCATTTTCTTTCGAATAGGTTTTTATCACTATTCCATGTCATTTCCCCTTGTTCATCTTCTTTTACATACATGTAAACGCTTATATCTCTTGCTGCATTTACATCATCTTCAACCTTTACTTGAACAGGTCTCACTCTAAAACCACTAAATCCAATTGTATCAGCTATCAAATTCAAAAATGTGGGTGACAATTTAATTCCTAAAAAGTGTAAATATCCTTCTGTTGGATTTACTATCCTAACTACAGGTGGAATATTATCTATTAAAGGCTCCATTAACGGGCAATTATCTTTACTATCTCCACCAGAAATATAGTATGGCGTGTCACCAATTCCATCGCTGTCTGCATCAACACCAGTATAGTCATCCCAATAGTTTCCTACTGATCCGTTATCCCATATATTACTAGCCACATCATTTGCATGCCAGTTGGTATTTTTTATAAAAATATTATGATATACAATATTGTTATTTGCACCACAGCAGAAATAAATCCCATATTTATTTTTCATTAAAAGATTTTTTATAACTGTATTTAACGTTGATCCTTTAATTCTAATTGCATAATTATTTTCTATAAATTTATTATCTGAGATCAGATTATCATTCGATAGACCAATAAGAAATAATCCATAGTCCTTGTTATTTTTAAATATATTTAAAGAAATTTTATTTGTTTTTGCATAGTATCCAAATATTCCGTAACTATTATTAAAAAATGTGTTAGACTTTATTGTATTATTTGTAGTATTAGGCTCTTTATAAAGATATAAACCATAATATTTATTTGATGAAATGTTACAATCAGTAATTGTGTTGTAATTTGAACCTATTTTTATACCTGCATCGAAATCTTGAGCAAGAGGGCCACCATTTGTTATTGTAAAACCACTTATCTTTATATAATCTGCAAAAATATTTACGACAACACCTGAACCATTGCCATTAATTATAGTTGTATTTTTATCCTCACCAATTAAATTAATAGATTTATTAACAACAACATTTTCAATGTACAATCTACTATAAACAAAAACAGTATCACCAACATTTGCATTATCAATAGCATCTTGTATCCTAGTATAATTCCCAGGTCCACTGCCTCCAACATACATTGTATTACTGTTTAATTTCATTGCTTCAACAGGTAAAACAATAACTAAAGATGATGCTATTAACAATATACATACTAGAATTGTTCCTAGCCTCTTATTAATATTTTCTTCCCCCTA
>MUGC01000298.1 GCA_002900535.1 Thermoplasmata archaeon M9B1D
CTTCAAAGGCTTCTTTACATTCAATAGTGCAATAAAAATGCTCAAAATCAATCCATATTGCTTTATTCACTTTACAATTTTTACAATATTCATTTTCAAATCCATCATCCTTTTCTTTTGTTTTCATAATTTTCACTTCACTATCGTTTCTTTTTTAGTTTTAAATTCTTCAAAATCATCTATTTGTAATTCATGAAGCCTTCTGTTTAAGGTTACAGCTGACATACCCAAAAATTTAGCACAAGTTGTCTTAGTAAACCCCTTGGCTCGCAATTCTCGATATTGACGTTCATTTAATTTTTTTATCTTAGGACCCCAGGTGCCAGCATTTTCTATTCTGCGTTTAATACCATCACGTTGTTTTTTCTTATCAACAACAATTCGTTCTGAATCACCATAGACCTTAACAGTAAGCATAAGGACATCCATTAAGGTCTCCATTTTAAGTTCTCGTTTATCATAGATAGAATAGACAATTTTACCTTTTTTAAAAATAGCTCTATAAAGATTAAGAGCATCGATAATAGTAGTTGGATCTGCTGGATCCCCTCTAAAAAATCTATCTGTATGTTCTATAATTATACCATCTCTGGTATCTAATGCATCCTGCATTCTTTTAAATTCTTTAGAGTTAAGGTCCCAGCCATGTTTACCTTTGTCGATAAAAATATCTTCTTTGTCTAATAGAATACCTTCATCATGACAGAATTTTTTGGCATTGGTGATTTGTATTTCATAGGACCCTCTATCACTTTGGTCCTTTGTTGAGACCCTGGCATAATGAATAAAATGCAAGCCCTGATATTTTATGATAATTCACCTTTATTTTATTTTCCCACATTTAGAGCAAAAAGTTCGCCAATTAAGAATTTTAAATGAGATATTCCTTACAATTATAGCAAAATTCATTATAATACTGAGCTTTTGGATTATTCTTTTTACAGTGTTCTGTGGTTGCATAATCAATACAATTTAATTCTTTTTTTTCTCCAAATCGGTTTATTTCACCAATTTTTAGACATGGTTTAGTTGTATGAGTTCTAGTATACATTGTTTCTACCTTTTTTTCTTAAAGATTAATTATTCTTTTTAATAAATAATTTATGGCTTCGTCATAATCATCAAAATCTGAACCAAATTCATCCACTCCAATAACCCAATATTTATCATCTTGGCAATAATGAATACCGAAATTACCAACATCAAAAGTTTCTGGTAAATGAGGAAGATATTTATTAATTGGATCTTTGGGTAAATCACCAAATTTAAACCATTTTAGCTGTTTTGGTGTAAAAAAATTGCTTTGAACAGCATCATTAATATCCATAAAAGACAAATTATTATGCTTTTCCATTATTTTCACTTCTTAGCAGATAAATATCTGCTAAATATACTATCAATAAGAGAAGTATATAAATGTATCGTTTTTCAATAAGAAAAGTAACAATTCATATAAACCACTTCTTTTTATCAACAAAATGTTTACTAAATAACGTAATGAATTATAAAAGAGTGACGTAAACCGTCATAAAAGATAGTAACTTTATGACAACAACCTCTACATAAGGCGGTAATATGTTTATTACCTAATCCAATTGATGCATTACATCTCTCGCATATTATTTCAATTTTTAATTCTGAACTCATATTGACAAATCCTGTATAGAGAATTTCTATTCTTCTTCTATAATACATCTCATTTCTGTAAATTTACCACGCTTAATTAATTCATGTTTGCCTTTACAATCCTTATTTTCATTATAACAAGGCAAATCATTTGTTATAATAGAAATTTTACCATTTTTTTCCATTTTGTTTTCCTTCTGTATATTAATCAAATATTGTATTTTCTGGTTTAATTGGTTCTCCACTAATAAAAATAGCTGGAAAATTACATCTTATACAATAAATGATTTTAGAATTATAATATAATCCATCTTTTTCAAACGATTGGATAATTCCATCCGCATTTGTGTTTATTTCTTCATTACAATTTTTGCAATACATATTATTACTTCCTGTATATTAATCCTTCTTTGGTTGTTGTAAATACCAGAGTTTTTTAGTTATCTGAGTAATTATTTTCTCTTCCTGGTCGGGAGTTAAAAAATCATTCATAGACCATTGACTCCATGAATTTCTTGCTCTATTTTGGAAGCTAAATCAATAGCGCACAATTTCCAAAGAGCATTTTGATAGCCACAGGACCAGCACTCAGCATAAACCCATTGTGGATAGGGTAATTCATCCAGCATAATTCCTGCTATATGATTATAAAACGATACACTCTGTAATAGTTTATGACATGTTATACATTCCTGGTTTTGTATATAATCTGTTAGTTTTTCAAGAATATATGGTCCCTTGCCCAGCCTTTTGACAATAACAATATAGTCATTTTGATAATCACTCATTCAATTTCACCTAATTCATTTATTAATTCAGGATCTATTAATTTTGTCACAGTTACTTTAATGGCATCATTGGTCTTGAAAGGCTTTGGAATAGTTATTTTATTCCTTTTTTTGATCACTGTTGTAAATTCTATTTTTTCTGACATAATAAATCAACTAAGTTTATATTGTCAACTATGT